>NZ_BAAIHC010000003.1:0-284549 GCF_054652575.1 Silvimonas sp. JCM 19000
GTAGGTCAAAAACCGAAACGGACCGTCTGTTACTTCAATGGCCCAGCTGCCGCTCCGCGGACGCGACGCTCAGTCGGAGCCCCTGCGGGTCTCCTACCTTCGCGCGCTCAGGAAATGGCGCTGGTTTGCTAGCGCCGCTGCCTCGTTGCTACGCAACATCGGGTGGGCGTGGTTACTGAGCCGTGACAGTGAATAAGCGGTGGGCGTGCTTAACGCTTTGCTGCATAGGGTGGGTCGTGACCCACCACCCAAAGTCATCAAGCAGAACGCCATTGCTGGGCATCGCAATCGCTGCGCCACGTTCCTGACCACACATGGCCCCACTGACTAGTGCGATCGCCATACCCTAAAACTTCATCGGCTTCGGTCGCCGTTGCCGTGCTTCCCATTGTTCGATGCGCGGTAGCAGGCGGATATAGATGGCTGAGCCCAGGCCGCAAATTGCGCAGGCAATGATCGTGTTTTCGATCCGCGCCCAGGCAAACTCGGGCAAGCGCGCTTGTTGCACCAGGCCGAAGTCGAGCAGGATCATCACCAGCGCCGTAATCGGAATCACCGTCACCCAGTAATTCCGCGCTTGCGCCGCGGGTGTAACCGCGCCCATCAGCGTCACGATCAAGGCCAGTGCCCATTCGTTTTGCACGAAGTGGATGACCAGCGCGCCAAACACCACCCCGATCAAGGAACCCACCAGACGCTGGATGAGGCGGTGCACGCTATGGAACACGTCGTAGACCGTCACGATGGTGATGGTCAGCGGAATCCAGTAAAAGCGCATCAAGCCCAGCGACTGGCCCAGCAAGTAGCCGGTGACCACCAGCAGCGTAAAGTACAGCGCAAATGCGCCATTGTTATGCCGGCGCCGCATCAAATGGCGCGCCGCTTCGCGCAGCATCGGCGCAGTCTGGTATTCGGGTTCTTTAAATAGATTGAGCGTTAACAGCACCGCCAGGATGCCGGACAGCCCGCCGACGATGACATAAGTGCCGCACAACGGCGGCAAATGGGGCGCGCTGTCGCCAAACAGGAAAGCCACCAGCCAGTATTTGCCGATAAATTCGACGGACCCGCCCGCGCCCTGCAGCCAGCCTGCGAACAGGGCAAAGCCGCATAACAGCGCCAACGACGCACCTGGCACCGCATGCCCGGCCACGCCCGCGATGCCGGCCAGCAACATGCCCAGCGTCATATAGATAATCGCAGCAATGCGTTCGCTGGTTTCGCCGCCGTAATCGACAAACAAGGTGTAATACGCGGTGACGCCGCCATACACCGCGGGCAGAAACTCGCCGCGTCCGAGGGCAATCAGCAGCGGCAGGCCGACCGCGATGGCGCCGCGGATGACCTTGCGACGATTGATGGGCGTGTTGGCGAGCACGAGCGATGGATGCAACGGCATGACTAGCCTGTAATAAGTGATAAGCGCAAAGAGGCCCGCCAATGTAGTCGAGCTACGGCGGCCGCGCAGCCGTAAATATGCCATTTACTTGGCGTGCCGTCGCGGGGCGTAACGGGGCAGCCGCGTTTGTGCGCGCCATCAAGCGGCATCGGGGCCCACGCGGCACTCCCGCAAGGCTTACCTTATGCGGGATAATCGCGTTTTTCCAGGATACGCCATGCCGCTCGCCACTTCGTCCGACCTGACCGCGCTCAACACTCTGGGCCTGCACGCTCACGCCGATTACCTGTATCGCATGAGCGCGCCGGATGATTTGCTGGCCTTGCTGGCGGATCCGACCTTGCGCCACTTGCCGCGTTACGTGCTGGGCGGCGGCAGCAATCTGGTTTTGCCGGCACGTGTGCCTGGCGTGGTGTTGAAGGTGGAAGTGCCCGGCCGCGCGATCATTGCGCAAGACGCCGAGGCGACCTATGTACGCGCCGGTGGCGGCGAAAACTGGCATGAGTTTGTGCAATGGACCTTGGCGCAAGGCCTGGCCGGGCTGGAGAACCTGTCCTTGATTCCCGGCACCGTGGGTGCAGCACCGATCCAGAACATTGGCGCGTATGGCGTGGAAGTTAAAGACACCCTGCATGCCGTGCATGCGCTCGATCTGACCACGGGCGCGCCACGCGTGTTCAGTCGCGCAGAATGCGCGTTTGCCTATCGTGATAGCGTGTTCAAACACGCTGAGGCCGGGCGCTGGGTGATTGTGGCGGTGGAGTTTCGCTTGCCGCGGCAGGCAAAGTTGCACACAGCCTATGGCGATATCGAACGCGAACTCGCTGTGCTGGGGCTGCAGGCTACGCCGCAACATGTTGCTCAGGCGGTCATCAGCGTGCGGCACAAAAAGTTGCCCGATCCCGCGCAGATCGGCAATGCCGGCAGCTTTTTCAAGAACCCCATCGTGCCAAGCACCCAACGCGATGCCTTGCTGGCGCAATGGCCGGAACTGGTCAGTTATGCCGCAGGGGAGGGCCACGCCAAGCTGGCGGCAGGCTGGCTGATTGAGCGTGCGGGCTGGAAAGGCAAGCGCATCGGCCCGGTTGGCATGTACGAGAAGCAGGCGCTGGTGTTGGTCAATCACGGCGGCGCGGCGCGGGCCGACGTAAATGCAGTAGTGGCGCAGGTACAGCGCGATGTGCAAGACCGGTTTGGCGTGCTGCTCGAAGCCGAACCGGTCTTCTGGTAGCGCGCGCCGACTATTCGCTACGTGATTTGAGCGCAGCCAGCAATTTGCCGTGGATGCCGCCAAAGCCGCCGTTGCTCATCACCAGAATCTGATCGCCTGCTTGCGCATGAGCGATGACGTCGGCCACCAGCGCGTCCAGATCCTGATGGCTGTGCGCTTTGCTACCCAGCGGTGCCAGCGCTTGTGCCGGATCCCAGCCCAGGTTGGCACCGTAGCAAAACACCAGATCGGCATCGACCAGGCTAACGGGCAATTGCGCTTTCATCGTGCCCAGCTTCATGGTGTTGGAGCGCGGCTCCAGCACCGCCAGGATGCGTGCGCTGCCCACTTTGCGCCGCAGGCCAGCCAATGTGGTGGCGATGGCGGTGGGATGGTGGGCAAAATCGTCATAGACCGTGACGCCGTCGATTTCACCTTTGATTTCCATGCGGCGCTTGACGTTAAGGAAGCTCCCCAGCGCGGCAATCGATTCGGCCACCGGCACGCCCACGTGGCGGGCCGCAGCGATGGCGGCCAGCGCGTTCATGCGGTTGTGCTCGCCCAGCAGCGTCCATTCCACCCGGCCTTGTCTGGCGCCATTGAACAGCACATCAAATTGCTGGCCATCGTCGTTATCGGCTTGCCAGCCACTGCCGTCGCCAAAGCGCTCGACTTCGCTCCAGCAACCGCGCTGCAGTACGCGCGCCAGACTGGCTTCCGCGCCATTGACCACCACACGGCCATTGCCCGGCACGGTGCGCACCAGATGGTGGAACTGGGTTTCGATGGCGGCCAGGTCGGCAAAGATATCGGCGTGATCAAATTCAAGATTGTTGAGGATGGCCGTGCGCGGACGGTAGTGGACAAACTTGGAGCGTTTGTCGAAAAAAGCGGTGTCGTATTCGTCGGCTTCAATCACAAAGAAGGGCGACTGGCCGCCGGCTTCCTGGCGCGGCTCGCCCGGCAAGCGCGCAGACACGCCAAAGTTCTCCGGCACGCCGCCAACCAGGAAGCCCGGCGCCAGACCGGCGTAGTCCAGAATCCACGCCAGCATCGACGTAGTCGTGGTCTTGCCGTGCGTGCCCGCCACGGCCAGCACCCAGCGTCCCTGCAGAATATGATCGCGCAGCCATTCCGGACCCGAGGTATAGGGCAGGCCGCGATTAAGGATTTCCTCCATCAGCGGATTGCCGCGCGTAACCACGTTGCCCACCACGTATAGATCGGCGCCCAGGTTGATCTGCTCGGGCGACCAGCCCTCCACCAGTTCAATACCGAGGGCATTGAGCTGATCCGACATCGGCGGATACACCCCGGCATCGCAGCCGGTAACGGTGTGACCCGCGGCGCGTGCCAATGCGGCGATGCCGCCCATGAAAGTACCGCAAATGCCCAGAATGTGGATATGCATGATCTTGTGTTGTGTATTCAAATCAAAGTGGTTCCGCGCTGGTCGCTGCCGGGGCGCTTGCGTACAATCGGGCTTCAAGAAAAAACATGTCAAAAGCCACCATGCCCATCCCGCCCTCGGTCAATCCGGTTGAAATTGCCCGTATTGCCCTGAAGCGACTTGCTGAACGCGGCATGCCGCCCACGCCGGAAAATTACGCGCAATTCTACAACGCGATTGTCACGATTAAGTCGCCCGAAGAAAAAACCAATGATGAATTGCAGCAAGCCTGGCAGATTTTGTGTCGGCTGGACGATGCGGTCAGCGATACGCGGGATACCACCGAGCAATTGCTGAGCTCACTGGCGGAAGGCGGCGACACCATGGCTAACCGGCTGGGCGAGCTGAAACAAACACGCCAGGCCCATCTGACCCGCGCCCAGGCGCCCGAAGAAACGCATAACAAACTCGAAGAATTGCTCGACGATATTATTCATTCGACCAGCAATATTCATTCGACCGTCAAATCCTCGCATATCGACCTGGCCGCTATCCGCGAGTCGGTACGCCATATTGAGGAAGACCTGGCGCATAACCGCAAAATGCTGGAGCTGGACCCGCTCACCGGCTCGCTCAATCGCCAGGGCTTTGATCATCTGTTATCCAACGAATGCAAGCGCGCCCGCCGTAGCGGCGCCCGGCTGACCGTGGTGATTTTTGATCTGGACGATTTCAAATTAATCAACGATCGCCACGGCCATCTGGTCGGCGATCAGGTGTTGGTGCATATGGCCAACCTGGCCAAAGCCGTGTTGCGCGAGACCGATACCCTGGTGCGTTATGGCGGCGAAGAATTTCTGGTCATGCTGCCCGAGACCGATCATCGCGGCGCGCAATATGTAATTGATCGTTTGCGCGTGGTGGCCAACAAATCGCCGTTCATGCACAAGAGCCAGCGCATCGAGGTAACGTTCTCCTCCGGGATTGCCACGCTCAAAGACGATGAGAACGGACGCGCGCTGGTATTACGTGCGGATGAGGCGTTGTATCGGGCCAAACATAGCGGGCGTGGCCGGATTGAAGTGGCGGACTGAGCGCCCCGGATGGTGCTGGCTGATAAAAAAACGGACTCCTGGTGGAGTCCGTTTTTTATTAGCTGCGCCAGAATTGCGGCGTTAACAAAATCAGCACCGAAAAGATTTCCAGCCGACCAATCAGCATCGCCGCCGTGCATACCCAGATTTGCGGCTGGGTAAAGATGGCGAAATTGCCCGATGGCCCGATTTCGCCCAGGCCCGGCCCGGCATTGTTAATGCTGGCAATGACGGCGCTAAAGCTGGTCAGAAAATCCAGCCCGCTAAGCAAGAGCGCAAAGGTAAACACCACCACGCAAATAAAGTAGAGCGCGATAAAACCCAGCACCGAAAAGATCACCGGCGTAGGCACGGCCATGCCATTAACCCGCATCGGGCGCACCGCGTTGGGGTGCAAGAGCGTGGTGAACTGGCGGCCAGCTTCTTTAATCAGGATGAGCGCGCGGAACATCTTGATGCCGCCGCCCACCGAGCCCGCGCAGCAAATAAAGCAGGACAACAGCAGCATCAGCAGCGGCACAAAAATCGGCCAGCTGCCAAAGTCCTGGGTGGCAAAACCGCAGGCAGTGCCGATCGAGACCAGGTTGAAGGCCACATGACGCAACGCGGTCAGGTAATCAGGATAAGTGCCTTGCCATTCCAGATAGCCCGACAAGCCCAGCGCTGCCGCCAGCAACACGGCCAACATCGCGCGTAATTCGCCGTCACGCCAATACGCCAACAAAGAGCGGCGGCTGATGGCCAGATAATGCGTGGCAAAGTTGGTGGCGCCCAGCAGCATGAACAGGATAAGGATGCCTTCGATGGCGGGCGAATCAAAATAAGCGACATTGCTGGTATGCGTGGACAAGCCGCCCAGCGAAATCGCTGCCATGGCGTGGCAGACCGCATCAAACCAGCTCATGCCCGCTGACTTGAGCAGCAGCATGCAGAGGATGGTCAGACCGGCGTAGACCAGCCACAGATTGCGCGCTGTCTCGCGGATGCGCGGCTTAAGGCGCGTGTCCTTGATCGGGCCGGGCGTCTCGGCCTTGAACAATTGCATACCGCCGATGCCCAGCAAGGGCAGGATGGCAACGGCCAACACGATAATCCCCATGCCGCCGATCCAGTTGAGCATATGCCGCCACAGGTTGAGCGACAGCGGCAGGCTGTCGAGATCGCGAATCACGGTGGAGCCGGTGGTGGTCAGGCCGGACATGCCTTCAAAATAGGCATAGGTAAACGGCAGCTGCGTGCTGTACAGCATCAGTGGCACGCAGGCGGCCAGCGGTAGCAACACCCACAGCCCGGTGACCAGCAAAAACCCGTCGCGCGCCGCCAGTTCGCGCCGGAACGGCGAGGTTAGCGCCATCACCGCAATGCTGCTGCCCGCCAGCAAGGCCAGCGCGTGCACAAACGGCATCAAGCCCTGGTCGTGATTGAACCAGGCCAGGGCAATCGGCGCCAGCAAGGTGAACGAGAACAACAGCGCAATGCGCGACAGGATGTGCAGCGTGGGCAGAAAGCGCATCAGAAGAACCCTACCTTGACCGCAAACAAGCGCTCGACATCGCGCGTGTCGTCTTTGTCGTGCACAAACAGAATGCAGCGGTCATTGGCTTCGATCACGGTGTCGTGGTGCACCATGATGACCTTGCCTTCGCGCACGATGGCGGCGAGAAAGGCATGCGCGGGCATACGCAACTCGTCCACGCGCCGACCGATGACGCGCGATACCGATTTATTGCCATGCACCACCAGCTCGACCGCCTCGGCCGCGCCGCGGCGCAATGGCTGCACCGCCGTGATATCGCCCTGGCGCGCTTCTGCCAACAGCGAGCCGATGGTGAGCTGGGCCGGGGACAGCGCGACATCGATGCGGCTGTCCTGCAGCAAATCGACATAACGCGAACGGTTGATGATGGCGATGACCTTGCGCGCCCCCATTTGCCGCGCCAGCAAGCCGGACATGATGTTGTCTTCGTCGTCCGAGGTCAGCGCCAGATAAAGGTCAGTTTGTGCAATCTGTTCCGAATCGAGCAGCGTTTCGCTGGTGGCGTCACCATGCAGCACCAGCGTGCGTGCCAACTCGGTGCCCAGCCATTCCGAGCGTACCGCACTGCTTTCCAGCACCTTGACTTGATAATCTTTCTGCAACGCTTTGGCGAGGCGGAAACCCACGTTGCCGCCGCCGGCAATCAGGATACGTTCGATCGGCCGCTCTTGCGTGTGCAGCGCTTCGATCACCTTGCGCATTTTTTTGGTGGGCGCCAGCACAAAGACTTCGTCGCCAGCATGCAGCACGGTGTCGCCATCGGGACGGATATAGCGGTTGTCGCGATAGACCCCGACCACACGCCGATCTACATCGCCCAGCACGCTATTGAATTCCTGTAGCGATTTGTCGCACATGGGCGCATTGGCCGTTACGCGCACCACCACCATCTGCACCAGCTTCTCGGCAAAATCCAGGACCTGCAAGGCCTCGGGCATCTTGATCAGCCGCACCAGGTAGTCGGTTACGATCTGCGCCGGGGTGATGACCTGGCTGATGGCAAAGCCGACGTCTTCGGACAGCATTTCTTCAAACGCGAGGATTTCGGTATTGCGGATGCGGGCAATGCGGGTGGGCACACGAAATAACTGATAGGCCATTTTGCAGGCCACCATATTCAGCTCATCGGTGGGGGTGACGGCCAGTAATAACTCGGCGTCTTCGGCGCCAGCCTCGCGCAAGACCTGCGGGTTGATGGCCGAGCCCTGAACCGCGCGTAAATCAAGGCGGGAACTCAGCGGTTTGAGATTGGCGGGGTTGTCATCGACGATGGTGACATTGTGGTGTTCAAACACCAGCTGTTCGGCCACGGTAGCGCCGACCCGGCCGGCGCCGAGAATCAGGATATTGGACACGTTGCAGCGTCTCTTGGGCTAGGTGCATGAAAAAACGGGAAGCTGCAATGCAACTTCCCGTTCAGACTAGCACAGCGCCAGCAGGCTGGCGGCCGTGTGCGATCAGTCTTCCTCGATCACTTTGTTCTTTTTGGGCATGGTCACACCCAACTGCTTGAGCTTGCGATACAAGTGCGTGCGTTCCAGCCCGATACGCTCGGCCACGCGGCTCATATTGCCGCCGGAAAGCTCGATCTGGCGCTCGAGATAATACTTTTCGAACTGATCGCGCGCTTCACGCAATGGCAGATTCATATCTACCGCCGACAAGGCCGGGGCCGGGGCAGCAATCTGTGCCGCGACACCATCTACGCCAGGCGAAAACTGCGACAGGATGCGCGACACCGGATTGATATCGATCTCGCCATCGCGGCAAGACAAGGCCAGACTTTTGACCACATTGGTCAGCTCGTCCAGGTTGCCGGGCCAGTCCTGTTGCGCCAGTAATTGCAGCGCGCCATGGCTGAACCGACGCGGACCCAGTTTGTGCTGGGCCACGGTATCGGCCAGGATCGATTCGGCAATCCGTGGAATATCTTCTTTGTGTTCGCGCAAGCCCGGCACCGGCACGATCCACTGCGACAACTGGCGGAACAGCTCGGGGTCAAGATCGCCACTCAGTTGATCGAGCGGACGGCTGCTGGCCGAAACCAGGCGCACTTTCATTTTCTCAAGCTTGCCCAGCACCGATTTCAGGCCCGCCTGCGCCCGCGTATCCAGATAAGCCAGATCGCGCAGGAACAAGGTGCCGCCGGATGCTTTGTTCAGCAGCTCTTGCGGTGCCAGCGCGAATTCTTCATTCGAGAACGGCGCCACAAACGGCTTGCCATCGGGCGTCATATAACGACCACAGAACTCGAAGCCGACGCCGGGTGGGCCGATCAACAGCACCGGGGCGTTTTGCGTTTGCGCGGCCTGCAGCATGCGCGTGAGTTCGCGGATATGTTCGCTCTCGCCCAGTTTGCTCAGGGTGACGACCGGTCGGGGCGCCTCCTGAACCAGGTTGACGGCGCGTTTGACCGTCGCCAGCAACTTGGCAAGGCCAATGGGTTTTTCAAGGAAGTCCAACGCGCCGATCCGCGTGGCTTCTACTGCAGTGTCGATCGTGGCGTGCCCCGACATCATCACCACTGGCATGGTCAGCTGCCCATTGCGGGCCCATTCCTTCAGCAGGGTGACGCCGTCGGTATCCGGCATCCAGATGTCCAGCAATACAAGGCGCGGCTGCGCCTGATTGCGCAGACGCCGGGCCGCCTCGGCGTTTTCCGCCACGGCGACGCTATAACCTTCGTCTTGCAGAATTTCCGATAACAACTCACGAATGCCGATTTCATCATCGACAACCAGAATGTCCTGACTATGCAACTTCAATCCTCCACCAGCGGCAGATCAATACGAACATAGGCGCCGCCACCATCACGGTTTCCCGCCTGAATACGACCGTGGTGCTCATCAATGATTTTTTTAACTATCGCCAGACCTAAGCCTGTGCCCTTTTGTTTTGTCGTTATGTATGGCTCGAACACGCGTGGGAGTATATCGGGTTGAAAGCCGTTTCCACTGTCTTCCACTACGAGTCGGGCAAATTTATCGGTTTTTACCAGCCGAACGCAAATGCGAGGGGCGGTTTTTTCAGGATGAGCGGTCACTGCGGTGACCGCATCCTGCGCGTTCTGTAACAAGTTGTGGATGACCTGGCGCAAATGCGTGGCGTCCCCCAGCACTTCGAGCGCACCTTCTGCGGTGTCTTCCACGCGTACCGGCACTGCAGCGGCTTCATACAGTACCAGTATTTCGTGCAGCAATTCGCGCAGATCCAAGGGCTTCTTCTTGCCGGTGGGTTTGCGCGAGTAATCGCGGAACGCATCCACCATCTGTTTTAGTGCAGAAACCTGCTTAACAATAGTCTGTGTATTGCGTGCCAGCATGTCCTGGCCCGCCGGGTCGAGCTTGTCGGCCAGCTTCAGGCCCAGGCGTTCGGCGGCCAGCTGGATCGGCGTAAGCGGGTTCTTGATTTCGTGTGCCAGCCGCCGTGCCACTTCGCCCCAGGCCGCATCGCGCTGGGCCGAGATCAGATCGGTAATGTCATCAAACACCACCAGGTAACCGCTGGCGGCGCCCTCGGTCACTTTGAGGCGGGTGCCGCGCATTTGCAGAATGCGATTCTGTTCGGCTACTTCCACTTCTTGCTGCCAGTGTTCTTCGGTGCCGGTAAAGCCGGAAATCATTTGCTGGCTAAGCGTGGCCAGCGCGGGATACACACTGGGCCAGCGTTCTAACGGCAGCGTGCGCAATTGCGCCGGGTCGATACTCAGAATGCGCAAAGCGCTCTGGTTGGTCGATGCCAACACCCATTGATCGTTAAACGACAATACCCCGGCCGTTAGCGAACCGAGCATGGCTTCGAGATAGGCATTGGCGGCTTCCTGCTCGGCCTGGTGCTGTTCCAGCGAGGCGCGCGCATCGGCCAGTTGCCGTGTCATACGGTTAAACGAGTGCGTGAGAATGCCGAGCTCATCGCGACTGATCACCGGCTGCCGCTGCGAATAATCGCCCGCCGCAACGGCGCGCGTGGCCTCGGCCAGCACCGAAAGCGGCGCCGCCAGTTTGTCAGATAGATAAATCGCCAAGGCCACGGCACCGAGCAGGGCCATCAACAAGGCCAGCGTCAGTGTCAGGCTATAGATGAGCTTGAGGCCCTGGCGCGATTGCGAGAGCTGTTTGTAATCGGCACGGACCTGTTCGACCAGCTCGGCGTCTTCGGCCAGCGCTTTCGGGATGGGTTGGCGTAGCTGCAGAATCCGTGCGCGCTCGGACAAACCGGTGTCATGCACCGGTATCATCACCCGCATCATCAAGCCCTGATCGCTATCGGTCTCCAGCGTTTTGACCGGCGCCTGCATCGCCTGACGCAGCTGGCTGCGCTCCGGAATAGTCGGAAACAAACCGGCGTTTTCATTACCGATGTGGGCAAGGGTCTGGCCGGTTTCGTCAAACAGGCTGATTTCCTGCACCCCGATCTGATCCCGCAAACGGGTCAGTCGCGATAGCACTGCTGAGCCGTTCTCGTCATGGATTTCCAGCGCAATGACGCGCGCTTTGCGTAGCAGATCGGTTTGCTGGAAATCGATGGCGTTATGGCCCAGGTTAAGGCCGCGATCCAGCGCCTTTTCCACCCGGACGTCAAACCAGGTTTCGATCGAGCGATTCAGAAACTGCACCGACAGCGTATACACCAGCGCTCCGGGTAATACCGCTACCAGCGAAAACATCAAGACCATGCGCAGCGTCAGGCGCGAGCCAAACACTTTGCCTTTGACTGCCTTGAGCAACTGACGCAAACGCAGGCCAACCAGCACGATCATGCTGACCAGCATCAGGCCATTGATCGCCAGCAGACCTTGGTAATAGCGGGCAAACGCCGAGGTATTGCCCGAGGCGGTCGCCAGCAAAAACAGCAGGATGGTGCCCAGCGACCCCAGAATAAGCAGGCTACGCCGCATCAGTGCGTATCCTCCTCGTTATGCAGGCTGAAGTCGGTCCATTGCGATTCCAGCTGCCAGTCGCTATGGCCCAACGCAGTCAGCTGAAAAGTTTTGGGCAACTGCGACATATCCAGGCGCAAGCGCATACGGCCTGCCAGGTCGTCTTTATCGCGTGCCAGCGAGGTGTCTTGCAGCACGCCCCAGTCACGCAACACGCCGAGCGCAGCCAGTGCCTGGTCGAGCGAGCTGAAGCTGCGATAAAAGCTGCCCAGATGCAGCCGGTACTGGCGCGACAAGGCGTGATAGCTCAGGCGGTAAGTCAGCGTGGCGGTGGGGGCAAACCAGTCAGAAAGCTGGCGATACCACGAATAGGTGCGCGGGCGCGTCAGCTGGAATTCATAGACGAAGGGCAGGCTCAAGCCATTGGCGAGCGCGTCTTCAAGGGTGGGGGTAAGGGTGACGATAAAGCGGCCGGACAGCTCGATCTGGTTTTCGCCATAGGCGGCGGCAGTCTGCGTGGCCTTGATGGTGCCGGGCTCAGCCCAGGCCGTCGGCATCCCCGTCACCATCAAAAGCCAGACCAGCAGCAAGCCGCACCACGAACGGGTGCGGCGTGACCACTTAGCGGGCTTTTTGAAAAAGGGCGTAATAAAAACCATCGTGCTCCGGGTTCGGCAAGAGCTGACCGTCGTCGGCTGTTCCCACGTTCACCGGCAGGCGCTGTGCATCGGCGTTACGCGCCGCGAAGGCAGCTGCCTGATCCTTGTTCTCAGCCGGGAATATCGAGCACGTAGCATAGAGGAGTTTGCCGCCCGGAGCCACCAAACCCCACAGCGCATCCAGCATTACGGCTTGTTGTTGCGCAAACTGGACAATATCTTCCGGCCGCCGCAACCATTTGATATCCGGATGACGGCGTGCCACGCCACTGGCCGAGCACGGCACGTCGGCCAGCACGCGATCAAACGGCGTGCCATCCCACCATTCTTTGGGGCGCGAGGCGTCGCCGCGCACCAGTTTTGCCGACAGACCCAGGCGTTGCAGATTGTCGCCCACGCGCGTCAAGCGCTGGGCATCGCTATCAACAGCGGTGAGGTCGAGCGTGGCGGTTTCCAGCAAATGCCCGGTTTTGCCGCCCGGTGCGGAACACGCGTCCAGCACGCGCATGCCGTCGTGCACATCCAGCAACTGAGCGGCATATTGCGCGCCCAGATCTTGCACCGAAACCAGGCCATCAAAAAAGCCAGGCAAGCGATCAACGCCAACGGGATAACGCAGGCGGATGGCGTCTTTGCCGGTTACCGTGGCTTCGAGGCTGGCTTCGGCCAACAGCGCCATATATTGCTCCACGCTGCTGCGATGCCGATTTACGCGCAGGGTGAGCGGCGGATGCTGGTTGCCGGCGTTGAGAATGCTTTCCCAATGCTCGGGCCAGGCTTCACGCATGGCATTGACCCACCATTGCGGATGCGACCACTTGCCATAATCGTTATGGCGCGCTTCGTTCAGGATGGTGTCGCGACGGCGCAAAAAGTTACGCAGGATGGCATTGACCAGGCCTTTGCCCTGGCCCGAGCCGGTATGCGACGCCACTTTGACGGCATGGTCGACCACGCTGTAGGGCGCTGCACGGGTGAACTGCAACTGATACAGGCACACCAGCAACAAGGCTTTGAGCGCCGGTTCATGCACCGGTTTGTTCAGCAGCAATTTGAGCGTGTTATCGAGCAGGCCGAAGTGGCGCAGCGTGCCGTAGCTCAGGTCCTGAATGGCACCGCGTTGTTGCGGGCGCAAATCAGGCATGGCCTTCCAGAGCTCGCTCAGCGCCTCAGTCAGGGTTTGCCCGGCCAGCACGGCGCTCAGCGATTGGGATGCGTATTTTTGCGTTGCGAACATACTTACTCGTGGTTGATCAGGATTTCGCCGCGCGCGATGGCCTGCAAGCGCGCAATGCGCTCTTCGGTGCGCGGATGGGTACGGAACAGATCAGACAATCCACCGCCATGCAGCGGGTTCATGATCATCATCTGCGCCGTGGCAGGATGTGCTTCGGCAACGGGCATCGGAATGCCCGAAGCATAGTATTCGATCTTGCGTAGCGCTTCGGCCAGGGCCAGCGGATCGCCAGAGATCCGCGCGCCGCCTGCGTCAGCGCCAAATTCACGCGCCCGCGAGATGGCCATCTGGATCACCGACGCCGCCAGCGGCGCCAGGATGGCCACCGCAATCCCGACGACGGGATTCACCGAGCGGCCGTTCTCATCGCGCCCGCCAAAGAACATGGCAAAGTTGGCCAGCGCCGAAATTGCCCCGGCCATGGTGGCGCTGATGGTCGAAATCAGAATATCGCGGTGTTTGACGTGCGCCAGTTCATGCGCCATCACACCGCGCAATTCGCGGTGCGACAACATGCGCATGATGCCGGTGGTACATGCCACGGCGGCATTTTCCGGGTTGCGGCCGGTGGCAAAGGCATTGGGTTGGTCCTCTTCAATCACATACACCCGGGGCATGGGCAGATTGGCGTTGGCCGCCAGTTCGCGCACCATTGCTACCAGCTCGGGTGCGGTGTGGTCGTCGACGGGGTGCGCGTTATACATGCGCAACACCATCTTGTCGGAATTCCAGTAGGCAAACAGATTCATGCCGCCGCCAAACAGCAACGCCAGCAACATGCCGCTGCGGCCGCCAATCAAACCACCGATCAGTCCGAACAGCGCCACGATCGCGGCCATCAGCATGGTCGTTTTAATCCAGTTATTCATATGAGCCTCGAGTGCCCGGGGGAGACCGGCGCAAGTTGACAGTGCCTGCCTTTACGCAGTGCGAAGGCGAGCGATTTTTTTCTGGGCTGTCGTACGCTGCGGCGCACCACAGCCTTCAGCATAGATTGCCTTGGTCAGGAAAAATTCAACGATTGCCCATCGGTATGCTGCAATGCGTTGCACTGCAGCAGCGAGTTTGCCTTAGCTGCCCAGTACGCTGCCCAGCGGCAGGGCGTTGCCAGCCAGAAACGCCGCCGCATCCATGCGTTTGCTACCGGCTTTCTGCAATTCGGTTACGGCCAGCGCAGCGTCGCCGCAGGCTACAACTACGCCGTCTTTGCTGGCAGCAAGCACTGTGCCAGGCGTACCGCTGGCGCTGACTGGCGTAGCGCGCCACAGCTTGAGTGGCTCGCCGGCCCAGGTGGTTTGCGCCGAAGGGAAGGGATTGAAGGCGCGGATCATGCGGTCCAGCGTCAGGGCGGGCAGGGTCCAGTCGATTGCCGATTCTTCTTTGCGCAATTTTTCGGCATAGGTCACGCCGTCTACGGGCTGCGGCTGGCGTTGTTGTTGCAGGGCGGGTAGATCGGCCAGTGCGGCGACGATGGCGCTGGCACCGGCTGCGGCCAGTTTGTCGTGCAGGCTGGCGGCGTTGTCAGTCGGCAAAATCGCCACCGGATGCATGCTGAGCATGTCGCCGGTATCCAGCCCCGCGTCCATTTGCATGATGGTGATGCCGGTTTCGGCATCGCCCGCCAGAATGGCACGCTGGATCGGCGCTGCACCACGCCAGCGCGGCAGCAAAGAGCCGTGGATATTCAGGCAACCCAGGCGTGGGATATCCAGCACCGCTTGCGGCAGGATCAGGCCGTAGGCCGCCACCACCATCAAATCAGCGCCGACCGCATGCAAGGGCGCTTGCTGCTCAGCGCTGCGTAACTTCTCGGGTTGATACACCGGCAGATTGTGTTGCAGTGCCACTTGCTTGACCGCCGAGGGGGTCAGCTTCATGCCGCGGCCCGCGGGGCGGTCGGGTTGAGTCAGCACCATGGCGATCTCGTGGCCCGCTTCGATCAGCGCTTTAAGCGCGCTGGCGGCAAATTCGGGCGTACCGGCAAAAATCAGTTTCATGCTGCATGACTCCAGGCAGGGCAGGGTATTTCAGGTTCCGGGCGGGCGGTACGAAATGCAACGGCCGGGCGCGCAGATGAATGCGGCCCGGCCGTTGTATTTTTGATCGCAATCAGACGTTGGCGCGTTGCGATTTTTTCAGCTTCTGCACAATGCGGTTAAGCTTGAGCCGCGACAGTTTTTCTACAAATACTTTGCCTTCCAGATGATCCATTTCGTGCTGGATGCAAACTGCCAGTAAGCCATCGGCAGATAATTTGAATTCTTTACCGTTGCGATCAAGCGCAGAAACGCGAATGTGTTCAGCGCGTTGCACTTCTTCGTAAATACCTGGAACAGAAAGGCAACCCTCTTCCGAATTGCAGCTGCCGTCCATCTCAAGAATCCGGGGGTTGATCAGGACAAGCAAATCATCTTTGCTTTCAGAAATATCAATTGTGATAAGACGTTCATGCACATTGACCTGCGTGGCGGCAAGGCCGATGCCAGGTGCGGCGTACATGGTTTCCGCCATATCATCGATCAGTTGTTGCAGTTTGTCGTCAAACACGGTGACCGGTTTTGCCACCGTGTGTAAACGATCATCGGGATACTGCAGGATATTCAGGATTGCCATGTTTGCTTGCGGCTCAAAAAGTTTGTATGCAGAATCTGCTGCGATTCGAATCAAATATGAAGAAACAACTTACCGCTCAGGGTTTTAATAGTTGTTTCCCCGGAACCGCGATACCTTGCGGCTCCCCGATTTTTCATCCGGCAATACGTTGCCAGATTTGATGGGTTTGACCATGCGTAAAACAATTATATCTCTACTTTTCGCCATCAGCGGTGTCGCTGGTCTGGCGCATGCCGATACGCTGGCGATGCAAGACAACGCACCCGACCGGTATGTGGTGGTCAAGGGCGATACCTTGTGGGCGATTTCGGGGCATTTTCTCAAGCAACCGTGGCGCTGGCCCGAAATCTGGCAACTGAACAAGGAAGAGATCAAAAACCCGCACTGGATCTATCCAGGCGACGTGGTCTTGCTCGACCGCACGGGTGGCACACCGCGTTTGCGTTTGCTTAAAGGCTCAACTGGG
Organism: Silvimonas sp. JCM 19000; assembly: GCF_054652575.1. Classification (NCBI taxonomy): domain Bacteria; kingdom Pseudomonadati; phylum Pseudomonadota; class Betaproteobacteria; order Neisseriales; family Chitinibacteraceae; genus Silvimonas; species Silvimonas sp. JCM 19000. The sequence continues at coordinate 16,485 of NZ_BAAIHC010000003.1, forward strand.
GGCGCTCGCAACGAAGTCAAGTTGTCGCCGTCGGGTCGGATTACCCCGCTGGATAACAACGCCGTGCCCAGCATCCCGTTGTTGGCCATCCGTCCCTTCCTTAACAAGCCGCTGGTTATCGAAGAAAACGAGCTGCTGAACGCACCGCGCGTGGCGGCCGGCCCGGATGAGCGTGTGGTATTTGCCGTCGGCGACCGCGTATACGCAGTGAATCTGAACGGCAAGGAAGGCGAAATCTGGCAAGCCTATCGCCCCGGGGCGCCGTTGATTGATCCGGATGATCCCGAGCACAAACGCGTGATCGGGCATCAGGTGGATTATCTGGGCGACCTGCGTCTGGAGAAGAGTGCCGACGTCTCTACCCTGCACGTGTTGTCGTCGAAAGAAGAAATCGGCGAGGGCGCCCGACTGGTGCGCGCCACTGAAGAAACCTATATGAACTACGCGCCGCATGCGCCGGCGCAAAAAGTAACGGGCAAAGTGGTTTCCGCCTACGGCGGTGTGGCCGACGCAGGCCCCTACACCACGCTGGTGATTAACCGTGGTTCGGCCGACGGGCTGGATATCGGTTCGGTCATGGTCACCTGGAAAGCCGGGCGGCCCATCAAGAAAGAAGACAAGAACGAGCCGGATCGCGTTACGCCGCCGGAACAAAGTGGCAACTTGTTCGTCTACCGCGTGTTCCCGCACTTTTCTTACGGACTGTTGATGGATAGCACGTTGCCTGTAAATGTGGCCGATGAGGTGACATCGCCTTGACGCACGACGACGCGGACCTGGCCGCCTGGCTACGGTTCGCGCTTGTGCCCGGTATCGGGTTACGCCGCCAGCTGATTCTGTTGCAAGCCCTGGGCTCGCCGCAGAATGTGCTGGCGGCGTCGTTTGGAACGCTCAGCAAAACGCTGGCCGAACCGGATAAGGCACAAGCCTTTATTGATTTTGCCGCTGGCCCCGAACCGGCGCTGGTGGCGCAGACGCGCGCATGGCTGGCCCAGCAGGGCCACCGCATGGTGTGTCTGGGCGATGACGCCTATCCCCCACAATTCCTGGAATTACCCGACGCACCGCTGTTCTTCTTTTGCAAAGGGCGCGTCGAGCTGTTGGCGCAGCCAGCGCTGGCCATCGTGGGCAGTCGCAATGCCACGCCGGGCGCTATCGAAAATGCTGAGCGCTTTGCCGAAACGCTGAGCGCGTCCGGCATGACCGTGGTCAGCGGCATGGCCGCCGGCATCGATGCCGCGGCGCATCGCGGTGGCTTGCGGGGGCAGGGCAGCACCATCGCCTTTGTCGGCACCGGGCTGGACCGGGTTTATCCCGCCAGCAACCGGCAACTGGCGCACGACATCGCTGCCGCTGGTCTGATCGTTTCTGAATTCATGTTGGGCGAAGGCCCGATCAAAGATCATTTTCCCCGCCGTAATCGCTTGATTGCTGCATTGGCGCGCGGTTGCCTGGTGGTGGAGGCGGCCATGGGCTCGGGGTCTTTGATTACCGCACGCCAGGCCAACGAGATGGGACGCGAGGTGTTTGCCATCCCCGGATCCATCCATTCGCCGCTGGCCAAGGGTTGTCACTATCTAATAAAGCAAGGCGCCAAACTGGTCGAGAGCGCCGAGGACATCATGGGCGAGCTGGCCTGGGACAGCGGCGCAGTACAGACCGCATTAGTGCCTGCCCAGCCCGCACCCGCGCTTGATGCTACCGAGCAGAAAGTACTCCAGGCCGCCGGTTTTGACCCGGTCGACGTCGACACGCTGGGCTTGCGCGTCGGCTTGACGCCGGATCGGCTGTGCGCAATCCTCCTCGCTCTGGAAATGAAAGGCGCCCTGTTTACGCTGCCGGGAAACCGGTATCAGCGACGAGCCTGAACCCACCTGGAACCCGGTCTTGCGGAAAGCAGCAACTTGAATTGATGTTGTGCTGCCTTCAGTTTCCGGGTAGTGATTAAAAAAGACGTCGAGGTTGCTCAGGTTTATATGCTGGAAGTGCTTGCTTATCTTTTTGAACAGTTTTATCAGTCCGAAAGCGAACCGGATGTGTCGCTACTGGCCACCAAACTGGCCAGTGCCGGCTTTGAACAGGATGACATTGCGCAAGCGTTGACCTGGCTGGCCGAGCTGAATCGGGTCGATACCGGGCGCTATGCCGCGCTGGGCGATTTGCCGTTGCGGCATCTGCACCCGGCCGAGCTGGCCCGCTTTGATGAAGAAGCGCTGGCTTACTGGTTATACCTGCAACAAGCCCGTGTACTGGGCAGCGCCGAGCGCGAGCTGGCGCTGGATCTGGTGATGGGCGCGGCGCCTGGCGAAATTTCGCAAGAACGGTTGCAGTTGATTGTATTGATGGTCGTCTGGCGCAAGCGTGATGAACTGTCTAACCTGCTGATCGAAGAAATCCTGTTTGGCCGCGAAGGCTTTGTGCAGCACTAAGCGCACCGCGCGGCCCTGACCCACCCTGAACGTAACGGGAAATCATGCCCGCCAATCTGTTGATTGTAGAGTCGCCCTCCAAGGCGAAAACGCTGAAGAAATATCTGGGCAACGATTTTGAAATCCTTGCGTCGTACGGTCACGTCCGTGGCCTGGTGCGCAAGGATGGCTCGGTCGATACCGAGCATGACTTCAAGATGAAATACCAGGTTATCGACAAGAACAAAAAGCATGTCGATGCCATTTGTGCCGCCGTTAAAGATGCGCAGAACGTGTTTCTGGCAACTGACCCGGATCGCGAAGGTGAAGCGATCTCGTGGCACATCATGGAAATCCTGAAAGGTAAAAAGCTCACCACCAAAGACCGCACTTTCAAGCGCGTGGTGTTTCACGAGATTACCGAATCGGCCGTTAAAAACGCCGTGGCCAACCCGCGCGACATCGACGCCAATATGGTCGATGCGCAGCAGGCGCGTAGCGCGCTGGATTATCTGGTGGGCTTTAACCTGTCGCCGCTGCTGTGGCGCAAGGTGCGTTCCGGCTTGTCCGCCGGCCGCGTACAAAGCCCTGCGCTGCGCCTGATTTGCGAGCGTGAGCTGGAAATCCGCGCCTTTACCGCGCAGGAATACTGGACCATCCATCTCGACAGCCACAAGGCGCGCACCAAATTCAGCGCGCGTCTGTCGCAATGGCAAGGCAAAAAGCTCGATCAGTTTGATATCCCCAGCGAGACCTCGCAGGCCGATATCCTGAAAGCGCTGGAAGGCAAAGATGCCCGCGTTGCCAGCGTCGAGAAGAAAAAGAAATCGCGCAGCCCGGCCGCGCCGTTTACCACCTCCACGCTGCAACAAGAGGCCGTGCGCAAGCTGGGCATGACCACTGACCGCGCCATGCGCACTGCGCAACAGCTGTATGAAGGCGTGGATGTAGGCCAGGGCACGGTGGGTCTGATTACTTATATGCGTACTGACTCGGTGGCTTTGGCCAACGAAGCGCTGGACGAAATCCGCGGTTACATCGAAAGCAGCTTCGACAAGGATTACTTGCCGAACGCGCCGGTGACGTACAAAAACAAGGCCAAAAACGCACAAGAGGCGCACGAGGCCGTACGTCCGACGTCGATTCTGCGTACGCCTGACCAGGTCAAGCCCTACCTGTCGGCCGACCAGTTCAAGCTGTACCAGATGATCTGGAAGCGCACACTGGCGTGCCAGATGACGCCAGCGCGCTTTGATACCGTGGGTGTGGATATTCAGGTGGGCACGGAGGCCGTGTTCCGTGCTTCGGGCCAGACGCTGGTGTTCCCCGGCTTTATTGCCGTGTACCAGGAAGATCAGGATGACGTCGAGTCGGATGACGAAGACGAAGCCCGTCTGCCCGCGCTGGAAGAAGGCGAAGCACTGCCGGTGGATAAACTGAGCGGCGAGCAGCATTTTACCCAGCCGCCACCGCGTTATTCCGAAGCCAGCCTGGTTAAATCGCTGGAAGAATTCGGCATCGGCCGTCCGTCTACCTACGCGTCCATCATCAAGACGCTGAAGGATCGCGAGTACGTTGATCTGGATAAAAAGCGTTTTATCCCGACCGACACCGGCGAAGTGGTCAACAAGTTTCTGACCGACCACTTTACCCAGTACGTGGATTACAACTTCACTGCGCGGCTGGAAGATCAGCTGGATGAAATCTCCAACGGCACGCGCCAATGGATTCCGGTGCTGGATGAGTTCTGGACTCGCTTCCATCAACAAGTGGAAGAAAAACAGGGCTTGTCGCGCAAGGAAGTGACGCAGGAAGAGCTGGACGAAGCCTGCCCCAAATGCGGCAACAAGCTGGCGATTCGTCTGGGCAAGCGCGGTCGCTTTATCGGTTGCACCACCTATCCGGAATGCGATTACACCCGCAATCTGAATGAAGATGCCGATACCGCGCCGACCGAGCCCGAAGTGGTGGAAGGCCGCGTGTGCCCGGAAGACGGCGGCACGCTGATCATCAAGACCGGCCGTTACGGCAAGTTTATCGGTTGCGCCAACTACCCGAAGTGCAAGCACATCGAGCCGTTGGAAAAACCGAAAGACACTGGCGTGGAATGTCCGGTGTGCAACAAAGGCACGTTGACCGAAAAGAAAAGCCGCTACGGCAAGCTGTTCTATTCGTGCTCAACCTACCCCAAGTGCACATATGCAACATGGAATCCGCCCATCGCCGAGACCTGCCCGAAATGCCAGTGGCCGGTGCTGACGCTCAAGACCACCAAGCGTCGCGGCCTGGAAAAAGTGTGCCCGCAGAAGGAATGTGGCTACGCCGAACAGGTTTCTCCGCCGGACGCGAATTGACGCGGTAATTTTTACCCGCCAGACTCGCACCATCGAAATACGGATTAATACAAACGGCACCCTTATCCGGGTGCCGTTTTTATCCAGGTACGCAGATGGTCAAACCAGAATGGCTGGATGTGGATCCCCCCGGGCTGATGCTGGAGCGCGACGCCGGACTGTATCAGGCGTACTTCAACGCATTTGATCGGGTAGTGGGCCAACTCCTGGCCAACGAAGAGGGCGGCGGCATGACCGGCGCCCTTGCCGCTTTAGCCGACGTGACCCGCGCCAGCGTGGTCAGCTTGTATCTCAATACCCCCGACCGTAGCCGCCACGCCCGCTTGATGGCGGTGTGGCGTGATCAAGCCTGTCGCATTGCCGCTAGCACGCCGGAACACCTGCGCGTGATCGATTACCGCAGCTACGCGCTGATGGCCGATACGCTCACGGTAGGGATGGTGCTGAACAAATCGCTGCTCGAACTGCCCCTGGCCGAACAAATGTGGCTGGCGCAACTGGGCGCGCGCCGCTTGCTGTGTATTCCGCTGCTTGATCGCGGCGAGATGTTCGGCTTTTTGTGTTTCCTCGACGAAGACGAGCGCCGCGAGCGCAGCCGCGAAGAACTGCATTTGTTGTCGATGCTGGGCAATCATGTGGCGCAAGCGCTGGTGCGTTTGCGTACTGAAGATGCCCTGGTCGCCAACCAGCAACGCCTGCGCGCCCTGGTCGGTGCCACCGAGGACATGGTGTTCGAGCTGATGCCCGACGCCACCATCGGCCAGGTCTGGTCCAGTCATCCGGCCTTGCCGTCGCCCGACGCGCTGGCCGGCAAAATCCTGTTTGATGTTTTCCCCGCCGCGATGGCTGGCGAGCTGGAACGTGCGCTGACCATGGCGCTATCCACCCGCCGCACCCAGCAATGCAACTGTACGGTGCCCGGCATGACCGGGCCGGTCCATCTGTTGCTGCGCTTGCAGCCGGTGACGCTGGGCGAAGCGCGGGTGGTGGTGCTGGCGCACGACGTAACGACGCTGATGCGTGAGAGCGCCCAGCGCAAAGCCATGGCCGACACGCTGAATCTGCTGGAAGAAGCCGTGGTCGATCTCAGCCCGTGCGGCGATTTGCTGGATACCTCTCCGGCATGGGCGCGCTTGCGTGGCATGGATAGCCGCTTGCTGGCGGGCGAAATCGGCAAATCGTTGCATACCTGGATTTTTCCGGAAGACTCTGCCCGCGTGGCGGTGGCACTGCAGAAGTTGTCTGCGAGCGCGGATGTCACGCATATCCGTTTCCGGCTGGTACAAGCCTGCGGTGATCTGCTCTGGGTGGAGGCGCGGCTGATTGCCCAGCGCGATCATGCGGGCGTGTTGGAAGGGCTGCGCGGGGTATTGCGCGATGTGACCGTGGCGCATATGAACGAGCAGCACATTACGCAACTGGCGTTGTATGACGGTCTGACCCGACTGCCCAATCGCTTGATGCTGGATGAACAGCTGCACCAGGCCATCGAACGGGCGCGCCGCGACAACACCAAAGTGGCACTGGGTTTTCTGGATCTGGATCACTTCAAGCAAATCAACGACGCCTTTGGCCATCGCACCGGCGACCAGTTGCTGTGCGGCGTGGCCAAACAGCTGAAAGAAGCGCTGCGTGAGCAAGATACGCTGGCGCGTTGGGGCGGCGATGAGTTTGTAGTGCTGATTCCCGATCTGCCCGATACCGGCCATCTTAAAGAAATTACCGAACGTATCCGCAACACTGCACGCCAGGGCATGGCGCTGGAAGGGCTGGAAGCGCGCCCGACCATCAGTGCCGGTTTCGCGGTCTTTCCCGACAACGCCACGTCGGGCGAAGAATTGCTGTCGGCGGCCGACCACACCATGTATCACGCCAAGCACGCGGGCCGGAACAACGTGTGTTTCTACGGCGATATCCTGCATCTGAAGTCGATCGGGCGGGAACATGTCGCCATCCAGGCGCGCTTGTCCGACGCCATCCGCCATGGCGCCTTGCAGGTGTTTTACCAGCCTATCGTGAGCGCCCGCACGGGCGAGGTGTATGCGGTTGAGGCTTTGGCGCGCTGGAAAGACGGCAATGGCTGGATCAGCCCCGAGCTGTTTATTCCGATGGCGGAAAAGGTCGGCCTGATTCAGGAATTGTCCAGCGTGGTGGCCGAGCAAGCATTTGCCCAGCTACGCATCTGGCGCAATCACGGCCTATCGCAAAAGCTGATGCTCAATGTGTCGCGCACGCAGCTGTTTACCCCACAATTTGTCAGCGGCCTGATCGAGCGGCTAAACCAGCATCGCTTGCGCCCGGAAGACGTGATTATCGAAATCACCGAATCGGTGGCACTGACGGATTACGCGCGTCAGGTCAAACATCTGCGCCAGTTGATGGCGGCGGGGTTCCAGTTGGCGATTGATGATTTCGGCACGGGCTATTCGTCGCTGTCGCAATTGCATGACATGCCAGCCAGCGTGATCAAGGTGGATGTCTCCTTCGCCCAGCGACTGGACACCGACGCGGGCCGCCGCGTGATGCAGGCCATCGTGCAACTGGCGCAGGGACTGCAGCTCAAGATCATCGTCGAAGGCGTGGAAAGCCTGGAAGTCAGCCATTTTCTGCGCGATCTGGGCGTGGATTTCTTGCAAGGCTTTCACTTCAGCGAACCCGTACCCGCTGGCGTCGCCGAACTGTGGATGCGCTTGGGGCTCGCCAACAAGGCATAGGGTGGGTCATGACCCACCATTCAAAGCCGCCGATGCGCACCTCGCTGGTCGAAGTTTTCGCTTTGCCTGGCGTCCTGGACTCACAAAGCAAAGCCATTTGATGAGAGTCGTCTGGTATCTAATCTCTTGATGGCTTTGCCAGGTGGGTCACGACCCACCCTATAACTGCTCGGATTAGCCAGGCATAGGGTGGGTCATGACCCACCATTCAAAGCCGCCGATGCGCACCTCGCTGGTCGAAGTTTTCGCTTTGCCTGGCGTCCTTGACTCACAAAGCAAAGCCATTTGATGAGAGTCGTCTGGTATCAAATCTCTTGATGGCTTTGCCAGGTGGGTCACGACCCACCCTATAACTGCTCGGATTAGCCAGGCATAGGGTGGGTCATGACCCACCATTCAAGGCCGCCGCTGCGCACATCGCTGGTCGAAGTTTCCGCTTTGCCCGGCGTCCTTGACTCACAAAGCAAAGCCATTCGATGCGAATCGTCTGGTATCAAATCTCTTGATGACTTTGCTTGGTGGGTCACGACCCACCCTATGCATGGTGGATAAATCGCCGGTAGGGTGCGTTACCCGAAGGGCAACGCACATTTCGGGGCCAACGGCCCCGTACGGGGCCAACCCAGCATCCATGGCATACCCCAACGGTCCCCGACCCCAAACGCAAACAAAAAAAAAGGCCTTCCGAAGAAGGCCTTTTTCCATGGTGTTGCCAGAGAAGCCGGACTTAGAAGTCCATGCCGCCCATGCCACCCATACCGCCGCCGCCCGGCATGGCCGGAGCGTCGTCTTTCGGCAGCTCAGCCACCATTGCGTCGGTGGTCAGCAGCAGACCAGCGATCGATGCAGCGTGTTGCAGTGCCGAACGCGTTACCTTGGCCGGATCCAGCACGCCGATGGCAACCAGATCACCGTATTCGCCGGTAGCGGCGTTGTAACCGAAGTTACCGGTGCCTTCCACCACGCGGTTAACCACCACGCTCGGCTCGTCGCCAGCGTTGGCCACGATCTGACGCAGCGGTGCTTCGATGGCTTTCAGCACGATCTTGATACCAGCGTCTTGATCGGCGTTCAGGCCCTTCAGCTCGCCCAGGTTGGCACGGGCACGCAGCAGCGCAACACCGCCGCCAGGCACAATGCCTTCTTCCACTGCAGCACGGGTGGCGTGCAGGGCATCTTCAACGCGGGCTTTCTTCTCTTTCATTTCGACTTCAGTCGCAGCGCCAACCTTGATCACTGCAACGCCGCCGGCCAGCTTGGCCACGCGTTCTTGCAGTTTTTCACGGTCGTAATCGCTGCTGGCTTCTTCGATCTGGCTACGGATCTGGCCAACGCGGGCCTTGATCGTGTCTTCCGAACCTGCGCCGTCGATGATGGTGGTGTTTTCTTTACCCACTTCGATGCGCTTGGCCTGGCCCAGCTCAGCCAGCGTGGTCTTCTCGAGCGTCAGACCCACTTCTTCAGCGATCACGGTACCGCCAGTCAGGATGGCGATATCTTCCAGCATGGCTTTACGACGATCACCAAAGCCCGGTGCCTTGACAGCAACAGTCTTCAGAATGCCGCGGATGTTGTTGACCACCAGGGTAGCCAGCGCTTCGCCATCGACATCTTCAGCGATGATCAGCAGCGGGCGGCCCGACTTGGCCACTTGTTCCAGCACCGGCAGCAGATCACGGATGTTGCTGATTTTCTTGTCGAACAGCAGCACAAACGGATTGTCCAGCAGGGCAATCTGTTTTTCCGGGTTGTTGATGAAGTACGGGCTCAGGTAGCCGCGGTCGAATTGCATACCTTCAACCACTGCCAGTTCGTCTTCGAGGCCGGAACCGTCTTCAATGGTGATGACGCCTTCCTTGCCCACTTTGTCCATTGCTTCAGCAATCTTGGCGCCGACGATTTCGTCGCTGTTGGCCGAGATGGAACCGACTTGCGCGATTTCCTTGCTGGTGGTGGTCGGCTTGGCAATCTTCTTCAGTTCTTCAACCAGAGCGATCACAGCCTTGTCGATACCGCGCTTCAGATCGGTCGGGTTGAAACCGGCGGCCACGTACTTCAGGCCTTCGTTAACAATGCCTTGCGCCAGCACGGTGGCGGTGGTGGTGCCATCGCCTGCGATATCGGAAGTCTTGGAGGCAACTTCTTTAACCAGTTGCGCGCCCATGTTTTCGAACTTGTCTTTCAGTTCGATTTCTTTAGCTACCGACACACCGTCTTTGGTGATGGTCGGGGCGCCAAAGCTGCGCTCCAGCACCACGTTACGGCCTTTCGGGCCCAGCGTTACCTTGACTGCATCGGCGAGGATGTTTACGCCAGCGACCATGCGCGAACGCGCGGAATCACCAAACTTGACTTCTTTAGCTGCCATTATTTATTACTCCTGCAAATCTGGAAGGGAATAGCGGGGTACTACGCGACTGCCACGGCGGGCAATCAGCCTTCGAGTACACCGAAGATGTCTTCTTCGCGAACAACCAGCAGTTCTTCGCCATCAACCTTGACGGTCTGGCCGCTGTATTTGCCGAGGATGACCTTATCGCCAACCTTCACCGACAGTTCACGCACAGAACCGTTGTCCAGCACTTTGCCAGTGCCGATCGCGATAACCTCGCCCAGATCAGGCTTCTCGGCCGCAGCGCCCGGCAACACGATACCGGATGCGGTTTTTTCTTCGGCTTCTACACGCTTGATCACAACGCGGTCATGCAAAGGACGGATCTTCATCGTTCACTCTCCTGTTCAGAAATCCTGAGGCCATGAAATGTTAGAAGGGGCCTGCAAGGCCCCGTTAGCACTCCCGACTAACGAGTGCCAATAATAGTGATGGACTGTAACCTTTTCAAGGCCGGAAAGCGTTTTAGTGCGAGGCGGTAGGGGCGGCGGGAGCGAATACCGTGGCAACGGCCGGGCTCTACCGGATGGCCGAGGCCGTTTCAAAATTAATCAGGGCATAGTACGGCTGCCTTGATGTGTGGCCCGGCGGCTCGGGCCACAGCGGTGCCAATGGGTTGCGGGCTGGTGCAGCAGCGGGATGCTGGCGCTCGATCTCGCTGACCGCCGCGCAAACAAAAAGGCGGACCGCAGCGGTCCGCCTTTGTGGTATCCAGGGGCACTGGTTTATTGCGCCGCCACGCTTTGCACCGCCTCAATAATCACCTTGGCCACTTCTTCCGGATGCGACTGCTGCGGCACATGGCTCGACGGCAGGGTGGTGGTCTTTGCATTCAGCTTTTTGGCGTAATCGCGTTCCAGGTCTGGCTGGATCATGCGGTCGTTGGACGACACGATGTACCAGTTGGGGCGGGTGCTCCAGGCGGCGGCGGTGACTTTTTCGCCAAACGCTTTGGCGGCGATCGGGCCTTGGGTGGCGGCCATCACGTCGGTGCGGCTACGCGGCAGATCCTGGGCAAAGTAGTTGGCCACGCCGTCGGCCGACAGCGACAGATAACCGCTGGCATCGGCTTGCAGATGCTTGATGCCTTCCGGCACCGGGTATTGTTTGCCTTGGTCAGCGGTGGATTGGCCGGCGTCCGGGGCGAAGGCGGCGACGTAGACCAGCGCGGCTACTTTCGGGTCGTTACCGGCCTGGGTGATGACGGTGCCGCCCCAGGAATGGCCCACCAGCACCACGCGGCCGGGGGCGTTGGCGATGGCGCGTTGGGCGGCGGTGACGTCGCCTTGCAGTGAGTCCAGGCTGTTTTGCACCGCGGTCACCTTGATGCCTTTGGCTTGCAGATAAGGGATCACGTGGGACCAATCCGAGCCATCGGCAAATGCGCCGTGTACGATCACGACGGTGGGGGTTTCAGCGGCATGGGCAACGCCAGCAGAGAGGGCAAAAGTGGCAACAGCAGCGGCAATCAGTTTACGAGCAGTCATGATCAATCTCCGAGGTATGGGTTGGTTTGCAGCACAGGACCAAGTATCCGCAGCACGCGGGTGGGCGAACATCGGTCGGATATCCGATGCAGCCCGGCCGCGCGCCATGACCCGGGCGGACTAGATGCAGTCGATCACCTTTGAACCTGCCGCGCTGATCCCGGCGCGCGATGCCATTGCTGCCATCGCGTTTATCGGCGACCTCAGCATGGGCCGCGCCACCGACCAGTCACCCCGTACGGCGTGGCTGGCGATGGCGTTAGCGCGGGTGGCGGGCTGCACCGAAGACGAAATCGTCGCGGTAGAGATTGCCGCCTTGTTGCGCTGGTCCGGCTGCACCGCCAACGCAGCGGGCTTTGAACGCATCCTGGGCGATGACGTGGCCGGGCGCGAAGCGATGATGGCGCTGACCTTGCCCGCGCTGACTGCCGCCGCACAAAGCCAGATGCCCGAGATGGCGCAAATCCATTGCGAAGTCGCCGGTGATATCGCACGCATGCTCGACCTCGGTCCCCTGATCGAAACCGCCTTGCGCCACACCTTTGAGCGTTACGACGGCAGCGGTTTGCCAGGCGTCTTGCGCGGCGATGATGTGCCGCGCGCTACCTATCTGGTGGCGCTGGCAGCTGACCTGGAAATCCTGAGTCGTGCCCATGGTTTGCCGCGTGCCTTGCAATTGATCACCGAGCGCGCGGGCCATGTTTATCCGGCAGGATTGGCGGATTTGCTGATGCGGCATGCGGCGCAATGGCTGGCGCAGCTGGACGGCTTTAGCGCGCAAGGCAAGATGCTGCCGCCGGCGCTGGGCAGCACCACGCAGCCGGTGCCACTGGAATTGGTGGCCGATATTGCGGATCTGAAGCTGCCATGGCTGGCCGGGTATTCGCGCCAGGTGGCGACGCTGGCGCAAGCGGTGGCGCAGCAGATCGGTCTTGAAGCCGCGGTGGCGCAGCGTATCTACCGCGCTGGCTTGATCCACAATATTGGTCGCGCCGCCTTGCCCAATGCCTTATGGAATGCCGCGGGGCCGCTCGCTTATGCCGCATGGGAACGCGTGCGGCTGGTGCCGTACTGGACGCGCCGTGCCGCGCAACACACGGCCGCGCTGGCGGCCGAAGCCGAACTGGCGTCGTACGCGTATGAACGGCTGGATGGCAGCGGTTATTTTCGCTGCGTCAGTGGCGAGGCGATTCCCACCGAACGCCGCATCCTGGCCGCTGCGGTGGCGTGGTGTGCACTGGTGGCGCGGCGGCCCTGGCGCGCCGCGCATTCGGCCACCGAAGCCACCGCATTGCTGCGGGCCGAAGCGCAGGCCGGGCGCCTGGACGGGGTGATCGTCGAGGCGCTGATTGCCCACACCACCGGCAAAACCAGCCCGCCCGCGCGCAAGCCCGCTGCCTTGTTATCCGAGCGCGAAACCGACGTGCTACGCCGCATCAGCCTGGGCGAAAGCAATAAAGAAGTGGCGCGCGCGCTGGTGATCAGCCCCAGCACCGTACGCACGCATATGGAAAGCATCTTTCGCAAACTGGAATGCAGTACGCGCGCCGCGGCCACCTTAAAGGCGTTTACCCTGGGCGTGTTGTAAACGCCGGAGCGTGCGCCAAGCGGGCCGGGACTGAACAAGCAGAAGAGGGGACACGCGCGGCCAGGCTGGCGGCGCGTTGGGGCTGGATTATTTGGTGGCGAGCAATTCGGCGCTGATTTTGCGGTCCGTGGTGTATTTCATGTACAGCTCGCCGCATTCCGGGCAAGTGGCCACGGTTTCCCATTCTTCCATCGCACTGGCCAGACGCCCTTCCAGCGTGGCGCCACAACAGGGCACCCGGTACGAAACCAGCCTGATGCCGCGCTGGCGCAGCTTGAAGTTTTGCTCGAGATACTTGGCTTTGGTTTCTTTGATCGACATGCGGCTGCTCTTTATCGGGGTGACTTCAAAACGCGCAAATAGCGTTTCTGCGCCGCGATTATAAGTGCGTTTGCCGTGCCCCACGGCAGCGATCAGACCAGGTGCGCATTCCCCGGCCTCACGCCAGTAGCTTGAGGGCACTGGAGGGCGAGGCCCCGAACAGCTTTTTGTAGTCGCACGAGAACTGGCTGAAGTTCTTGAACCCCCATGCCGCCGCCACGTCGCCAACCCGTACTTCGGGGCTGGCGTGGGTGAGTTGGCGCCGCACTTCGTTCAGCCGCAGATAGCGCAAATAGGCCATCGGGCTGATACCGAGCACATCTTCAAAACAATATTGCAGGGTACGGCGGCTGACGTAGAGCTGTTCGCACAGCATGGGCACGGTGACGGTCACATCCTGCTGGCTGAGCACCAGTTCATGCGCGTCGCGCACAATGCGGCGGCGGCGCGCCAGGCTGGCGCAGGCTTCGGCCTCGGGGGCGCTGGTGTCGAGCAAAGCCAGCAGGGCGCTGATGACGTGATCGGCTTGCGCGGCCAGCGCAGCCTCGGTTTCGTGCATGGCCAGCAAGCCTTGTATGGTCTGGCGACAGGTTTGCAACGCGGCGTGGTCCACCTGTAATAACTCGGCGCTGGCAAGGCGGCTGGTTTCGATGGTGCAGCGCTGTTGGGCGGCGGCCGCCAGCAAGGTGCTGCGCTGGATGACGATGCCGAGGATTTCATGCGCGTCCGGCGTGGTCAGTTCAAACGGATGATGGCCGGGCCGCGTCATCACGCGGTCGTCGCCCACCGGCCGCCCATTGATGCGCATGCCGCGCGTTTGCGCTTCGATGCCAAACCAGAACGCATCGGGCCGCACGCTACAGGCTTGATGCAGCGCGCAGCTGTTGCGCTCACGAAAAATCTGCACGTCTTGATTGCGCCATTCATCCAGCACGCCGCAAAAACGCCCGGCGGTGATCTGGTCATAGCGCTGCTCCCAATCGGTCAGATTGTGGGCTTGTTCGTCCACATCATGCGCAACGATGGTGCGCCGCGCGGCCGGGTTGGCGCCGATGTGGGCAAAGTCCGGCCGGGCCAGAAACATCGCGTTATGGGTCATGGCTGCTGCGCCTCCCGCTGCAGGCAAGCACAGCAAACGTGGGCCGTGGGCCGGGTTTGTCATGTTTGCCGATTTTCGATAACGGCCGGTTTTTGCCCGACGCTATATTCGTTGCCGAGGGCAATCACAACGTAGACAAGCAAGCGTTGTGCCCGCGTCAGCCGTTGATTTTTAAAGCGTTGTTACAAGGCAGGCAGAGCATCAGGGCGGGTACGGCCGCCTGGCGCTGCCGCATCCAATCCGGGTATCGCACAGGGAGCTTGCAATGGAAGGTTCAGCATCCGGTCTCAGACCCGTTCTGAGCACGTGGCAGTTATGGGGGATCGCCGTCGGGTTGGTGATCTCGGGCGAATATTTTGGCTGGAGTTATGGCTGGGCGTCGGCCGGCACCTTGGGGTTTACCGTCACCGCGTTGTTTATCGCGGCGATGTATGCCACGTTTATTTTCAGCTTTACCGAACTGACCACGTCCATCCCGCATGCGGGCGGTCCGTTTGCCTATAGCAAGCGCGCGTTTGGCGCCACCGGCGGTTATCTGGCGGGCGCGGCCACGCTGATCGAGTTTGTATTTGCGCCCCCGGCCATTGCCCTGGCCATCGGCGCTTATCTCAACGTGCAATTCCCCAGCATCGATCCCAAACATGCGGCGGTGGGCGCATATCTGATCTTTATGGCGCTCAATATCATCGGCGTGCAGGTGGCGGCGACGTTTGAGCTGTGCGTTACCGTGCTGGCCATCTTTGAGCTGCTGGTGTTTATGGGCGTGGTCTCGCCGGGCTTCTCCACCGCCAATTTTGTTAAAGGCGGCTGGTCGGGCGCGGATCATTTCTCGCTGGCGTCCATCCCCGGCATGTTTGCGGCGATTCCGTTTGCCATCTGGTTTTTTCTGGCGATTGAAGGCGTGGCCATGGCGGCGGAAGAAGCCAAAGACCCCAAGCGTTCAATCCCGATTGCCTATATCGCAGGCATTCTGACGCTGGTGGCATTGGCGATTGGCGTGATGTTGTTTGCCGGTGGCGCGGGCGACTGGACCAAGCTCTCCAATATCAATGACCCGTTGCCGCAAGCGATGAAATTGATTGTGGGCGCGCACAGCAACTGGCTGCATATGCTGGTGTGGCTGGGGTTGTTTGGCCTGGTGGCGTCGTTCCACGGCATTATCATCGGCTACTCGCGCCAGATTTTTGCGCTGTCCCGTGAGGGCTTTTTGCCAGGGTATTTTGCCAAAGTGCATCCGCGCTTCAAGACGCCGCATCGCGCGATCATCGCCGGTGGCGTGGTCGGCATTGCGGCCATCTTCAGCGATTCGCTGATCACGCTGGGCGGGCAAACGCTAACGGCCAATATCGTCACGATGTCAGTGTTTGGTGCGATCCTGATGTACATCCTGAGCATGCTCAGTCTGTTTAAACTGCGCCGGACTGAAGCAGGGCTGGCGCGGCCGTTCCGCGCACCGCTGTACCCGTACTTCCCCGCGTTTGCCTTGTTTGGCGCGGTGGTGTGCATGGTGACCATGATCTACTACAACGCGTTGATCTTTGGCTTGTTTGTGCTGTTCCTGGCACTGGGCTACGGCTACTTCTTGATGACCGGCAAACACCGCGCCAACGCGCTGTACGCCGCCACCGTGCCCACGGCACCATAACCAGCCCGCGCTGCATCGGGTGGGGCCAGACCCACCCGATGCCACGCTTGTTGTTAGGGTGGGTCTAGACCCACCCCACAAAGCCGATGAGAGATTTGCTGCATTAGCGTTTTTGTCGGATGGCTTTGGCTGGTGGGTCTAGACCCACCCTATGCCACGTTTGTTAAATAGGGTGGGTCTGGACCCACCGCACAAAGCCAAAGAGAGATTCGCAGCGTTAGCGTTTTTGCCGGATGGCTTTGGCTGGTGGGTCTTGACCCACCCTATGCCAGCGTAGTGAGGGGGTTCAATGCCGCAGTTCAGTCATACCGTGGGCCCGATCACGCATCAGTTTGCGGATCTGCCAGACCTGCTGGCCAAAGCCACGCCGTTGCGCTCGGGCGATCTGCTGGCGGGGGTGGCGGCGCAGAGCGCCGAGCAACGCGTGGTGGCGCAAATGGCCTTGGCCGAGCTGCCGCTGCGCGCCTTCCTCGAGCACGTGCTGGTGCCCTACGAAACCGATGAAATCACCCGCCTGATCATCGACGAACACGACGCCCACGCCTTCGCCGCCATCAGCCATTTAACCGTCGGCGACTTTCGCAACTGGTTGCTGCACGACGCCACCACCAGCGACGTGCTGGCCGCCGCCGCACCGGGCATCACCCCCGAAATGGCCGCCGCCGTCAGCAAGATCATGCGCAACCAGGATCTGATTCTGGTGGCTAAAAAGTGCCGCGTGGTCACCGCGTTTCGCGACACCATCGGGCTGGAGGGGCGCCTCGCCACGCGTTTGCAACCCAATCACCCCACCGACGACGCCAGTGGCATTGCTGCCAGCTTGCTCGATGGTTTGCTCTATGGCTGCGGCGACGCGGTTTTCGGCATCAACCCGGCCACCGACAACGTGCCGCAAGTGATCAACCTGGTCAGCATGATGGCCGAGATCATCAGCCGGTATCAGATCCCCACGCAGTCGTGCGTGCTGACCCACGTCACCAACACCATCGCCGCCATCGAACGCGGCGCGCCGGTGGATCTGGTGTTTCAGTCAATTGCTGGCACCGAGGCCGCCAACCGCAGCTTCGGCATTGATCTGGCGCTGCTGGGCGAGGCGCGTAGCGCGGCTTTGTCGCTGCAACGCGGCACGGTGGGCGATAACGTCATGTATTTCGAAACCGGCCAGGGCAGCGCCTTGTCCGCCAACGCGCATTTTGGCGTCGACCAGCAAACCTGCGAGGCGCGCGCCTATGCCGTGGCGCGCAAGTTCAAGCCGCTGCTGGTCAATACCGTGGTCGGCTTTATCGGCCCCGAATATTTGTACGACGGCAAACAGATTATCCGCGCCGGTCTGGAAGACCATTTCTGCGCCAAATTGCTCGGCCTGCCGATGGGCTGCGACGTGTGTTACACCAACCACGCCGAGGCCGACCAGAACGATATGGACAACCTGCTGACGCTGCTGGCCACGGCTGGCTGCAATTTTGTGATGGGCATACCGGGCTCGGACGACATCATGCTCAATTACCAGACCACCTCATTCCACGATGCTTTGTATGTGCGCCGCGTACTCGGCCTGCGTCCCGCGCCGGAATTTGAAGCGTGGCTGCAGCAAACGCAAATCTTTAGCAATGACGCGCTGTTCCGCCTGCACGATGGCTTGCCCCCGGTGTTTGGCGACGCGCTACGCAGGCTGGCCTGATGATGTCTGATCCCCACTGTGTGAAAGATCCGCTGACCTCGCCGGTCACCGACAATCCGTGGCAAACGTTGCGGCGCTTTACCTCGGCGCGCATTGCGCTGGGCCGCGCCGGCGTCAGCTTGCCCACGCAACCGCAACTGGCGTTTCAGCTCGCGCATGCGCAAGCGCGCGATGCTGTGCATCTGGCGCTGGATGCCGAGGGTTTGCAGCAACAATTGAGGGATGCCAACATCCCCGGCGCGGCCGACAGCCATATCCTGCATAGCGCGGCGGCGGATCGATTGACGTATCTGCAACGGCCCGATTGGGGACGACGGCTAGGCGAAGCATCGCGCCAGGCCTTGCTGGCGGCGACCGCGGACGACGATGCCGCATACGACATCGGCTTTGTCATCGCCGATGGGCTATCCGCGCTGGCCATCGCCAACAACGCCGTGCCGTTTCTGGCCACCTTGCAGCAAAGAATCGCCGCGCGCGGCTGGCGGCAAGCGCCCCTCGCCATCGTGCGCCAGGGCCGGGTGGCGGTGGGCGATGAAGTGGGCAGTTTGCTGCGCACCCGACTGGTGGTGGTGCTGATCGGTGAACGTCCGGGCCTGAGCTCGCCCGATAGCATGGGCCTGTACATCAGCTGGATGCCGCGTGTGGGCATGAGCGATGCCGAGCGCAACTGTATTTCCAATGTCCGTCCCGGCGGTATGCGCTACGACGAAGCCGCGTTCCGCCTTGACTATCTGCTCAACGAATCACTGCAACGCCAGCTCACCGGCGTGCAGCTCAAGGACGAAAGCGCCAGCGCGCCGCTGCTGGAAAACACCGGCGCCGTCCCCGCGCTCAGCCTGTCATTTCTGACTCCCTGAACGCTGGCGGCCGGGCTGGCGGATGTTGCGATGGCCGGATCAGGCGGCTGCCGCATTGCCTGCACGCGCGGCAAATGAGAAGATTCGGCAATTGGGAATCATTATCAATTGCAAACTTCATCTTCTCCATCCCCCGCCCGCGTCTTGTTGATCGAAGACGACAGCGCCCTGCGCGACCATCTGCAGCAGCATCTGCAACGGCGCGGCTTTGCCGTGCGTACCGCCGCGCGGGGCGATGACGGCCTGGCGCTGGCCTTGCAGATTCCGCTCGATCTGGTGTTGCTCGACATCATGCTGCCCGGTGCCAACGGCTTGGCGGTGCTGCAACAACTGCGCGGCCAGCGCGGCACGCCGGTGATGTTGATGTCGGCGCTGGGGGCAGAGCAGGATCGCATTAGCGGCTTTAGCCAGGGCGCCGACGATTATCTACCCAAGCCCTTCAGCCTGGCCGAACTGGACGCGCGGATCGATGCCTTGTTGCGGCGGGTGGCGCTGGATCGGCGCGCCAGCGTGGCCGCGCCTGGCGTGGCGCCAGAACCCTCTGCCGCATTCAGGTTCGACACCACGGCGCAAGACGTGCTGTGCCATGGCCGCGCCGCCGGGCTGACTGGATCGGAATTCCGCCTGCTGCTCACTTTGCATGAACACCTCGGCGAGGCGCTGAGCAAAGCGTTTCTGTACCAGCGCGTGCTGCATCGCGGCTACACCCGGCTGGATCGCGGGCTGGATGTGCATGTCTGCAATGTGCGGCGCAAACTGGCCGCCATCTCGGCCGATCATATGCAGATCCAGGCCGTGCGCGGCCAGGGTTATGTGCTGACCGTGCAAGCCGCCGCATGAAGCTGGGCCGCCATCCTTTGTTATGGAAGCTGGCGCTGTTGCAGGTCGGGTTTTGCTTGCTGCTGGTGTGGCTGGTGTGGGGGTGGGGGACTTCGGTCGAACGCAGCACGTATTTTCTGGAACCGGGCGATCAAGCCGCGCTAGCGCATTACGCGGTCGAGGCCGAACAGATCGCCGCCAGCCACGACCGCAATGCCGTCGAGGCGTGGCGCCAGCAATTGCAACGGCGCGAACACACCTGGGTGGCGGTGCTGGATGCGCGTTTGCAGAGCCTGGGCACACAGCCGCTCACTGATCGCGAAATGAGCCATCTGACCTTTATGCGCAAGTTGACCTGGCCGATGAGCAAACGCCTGGACGCCGAATTGCCCTATGTCAGCATTGCCTTTGCGCAAGCGCCCGCAGCGGGGCGGCTGGTTATCCAGCTACCACAACGCTTGTTACCGCCCGGGCTGACGCCCAGCACCCATCTGTTTACCCACGGCATCGTGCCCGCCGTGCTGGCGCTGGCTTTGGGCCTGGCGCTGTATCGGCATCTGGTGGTGCCGCTCACCGAATTGCGCGAACGCGCCAATGCATTGCGCTCCGGTGATCTGGCGCCGCTGGCGGGCAGCGCCGTGGCCCGGCGGCACGATGAGCTGGGCGAGCTGGCGCGTGCCTACGAACATATGGCCGAGCGTTTGCGCCTGAGCCTGGAGCAACAGCGCCAGTTGCTGCGCACCTTGTCCCATGAAATCCGTACGCCGCTGGTGCGGCTGCAAGTCGCCAGCGAAAGTGATCTCTCCGTGGCCGTCTTGCAGCAACGCGTCAGCAAAGAAGTCGACGATATGCAACGTCTGGTCGAAGACGCGCTGAACCTGGCCTGGCTCGACGCAGAAAAACCGCAACTGAAGGCTGAAAGCGTGGTGGTCGCATCGGTGTGGGAGGCCTTGGCGCAAGACGTGCATTTCGAGACCGGCCGCCCGCTGGCCACGCTGGTGTGCGAGCTTGGCGCTGATTGCACGGTGCATGCGCACCTCGATAGCCTGGCCCAAGCCATCGACAACATCCTGCGCAACGCGGTGCGTCATTCGCCGCCGGACGCCCCGATCCGCCTGAGTGGCCAACGCGAGGGCGCTTGCTGGCATCTGTGCATCGAAGACCAGGGCCCGGGTGTGGCCGAAGCCGATCTGGAACGCATCTTTACGCCGTTCTTGCGACTGGACGGCACGCCCGGCCACGGTTTCGGTCTGGGCTTGAGCATAGCGCGGCGGGCGATCGCCTTGCAGTCCGGGCAGTTGTGGGCGGCCCGGGGTGCGGCCGGTTTGCAAATGCATATGCGCCTGCCCGCCGCCTCGGCTGCCCCCGCGCTGGCTGCGCCCGCTACCAGAAATGTTTAGAAAGTTAATCTGCTTGTGGCGTAGATGAGAATAATTATCATATGCGGTCTTCAGGGCTTGCTGCCGTAAGCCCTCCTGCACTCCGGAGACCGATCATGCGCCGTTTACCCAGCCTTTCCTTACTCAGCCTTAGCCTGTACAGCGTCTTGCCGCTGTACAGCCATGCCGCCGCCGTGGAGGCATCCGCCCCGGCGCAGCTGGAGGAAGTCAAGGTGATCGGCACCGCCGAAGAAGAAAGTAAACAGATGCCGGGCGTATCGGTGATTACTGCCGAAGACATCCAGAAACGCCCGCCGGCCAATGATCTGTCCGAAATCATCCGCACCATGCCCGGCGTCAATCTGACCGGCAATTCCAGCAGCGGCCAGCGCGGCAATAATCGCCAGATTGATATCCGCGGCATGGGCCCGGAAAACACGCTGATCCTGATCGATGGCAAGCCGGTGTCCAGCCGCAATTCGGTGCGCTATGGTTGGCGCGGCGAGCGCGATAGCCGCGGCGATACCAACTGGGTGCCCGCCGAAGAAGTCGAACGCATCGAGGTGATCCGGGGCCCGGCCGCCGCGCGCTATGGCAATGGCGCGGCCGGTGGCGTGATCAACATCATTACCAAAGCGGCCAGCAAAACCACGCAAGGCCAGGTCACGCTGTACCACTCGTTTGCCCAACACAGCGAAGAGGGCGATTCAGAACGCGCCGACTTTGGCCTGAGCGGCCCGATTTCGGACATGCTCAGCTATCGCATCTACGGCAATATCGCCAAGACCGACGCCGACGCCGCCGATATCAACGCGGGCCACGAATCTGCCCGCACCGGTAACCAGGCCGGCACATTGCCCGCCGGGCGCGAAGGGGTACGCAATCGCGATATCAACGCGCAACTGAACCTCAAGATTACGCCGGAGCAATCGTTGCAACTGGATGCCGGTTATAGCCGCCAGGGCAATATCTATACCGGCGATACGCAGAACACCAACACCAATGCCAACGTCACCAAACTGCTGGGTGATGAAACCAATATTCTGTACCGCGATACCTATGCGCTGACGCATCGCGGCAAATACGACTTCGGCACTGAGCTCAGCTATGTGCAGTATGAAAAAACCCGCAACACGCGGGTGGCAGAAGGGCTGGCGGGCGGTACTGAAGGCATCTTCTCGGGCACCGGCTACAACACCGCCGTGCTGCGTAATACCACCGTGCACAGCGAAATCAACGTGCCGTTCAAGGCATGGGTGGAGCAAATGGCCACTGTCGGCGCGGAATGGGTCGATCAGAAACTGGATGACCCCAGCTCCAACACCCAAACCACCACCGCTGGCGGCAGTGTGGCCGGGCTGACCAGTAGCGGCCGCAGCAGCAGTTCCTCCGCAAAAATCGCCTCGGTGTTTGTGGAAGACAACGCTGAACTGCGTCCCGGCACCATGCTGACGCCTGGCCTGCGCTTTGATCACCATGACATCGTCGGCAATAACTGGAGCCCGTCGCTGAATCTGTCGCAAGTATTGAGCGACGATTTCACGCTGAAAGCCGGTATCGCCAAGGCCTACAAAGCGCCCAATCTGTACCAGCTCAACCCCAACTATCTGTTGTACAGCAATGGCCAGGGTTGCTATGGCCAGACCAGTGCTTGCTATCTGCAAGGCAATGCCGACCTGAAAGCCGAGAACAGCATCAACAAGGAACTGGGCATCGAGTACCGCAAGAATGGCGTGGTCGCGGGCATTACGTATTTCCGCAACAATTACAAGAACAAGATCGAAGCGGGGCTGGTGCCGGTGGGTACGGCGGTGGGGGGCACCGGCAGTACCGCCAATGCCAGCATCTTCAAATGGGAAAACGTGCCCAAAGCGCTGGTCGAAGGCCTGGAAGGCACATACACGCAGCCGTTCGGGGATCAGATCAAATGGAGCAATAACTTCACTTACATGATCGTCTCGGAGAACAAACAAACCGGCGACGTGCTGTCGGTGACGCCCAAATACACGCTCAACTCCATGCTGGACTGGCAAGTGCGCGAGAACCTGTCCAGCCAGGCCAGCCTGACGTGGTACGGCAAACAAGTGCCCAAAAAATACGATTACCACGGCAATCCGGTCACCGGCACCGCCACGACTGAGCTGTCGCCGTATGCGCTGGTGGGGCTGAGCGCCACCTACAAATTCAACAAGCATCTCAGCTTGACCGGCGGCATCGATAACCTGTTCGACAAGCGCTTGTGGCGCGCGGGCAATGCGCAGGGCGTCACCAATATTGCGGGTGCGGGCGCCGCCACCTATAACCAGTCCGGCCGCACCTTCTACACCAGCCTGACGGCGGCGCTGTAATGCGCGCGCTCCAGTGGCTGGGGCTGGCGGTGGCGCTGGCCGGTGGCGTGGCGGCCGCCAAACCGTCGCCCGAACAGATGTTGATGAACGCGCCGGTGCTGCGCCAGGCCAGCGCGTATCACTTCAGCAGCTTTGATGTCGATTCGGCCGATGGCCAACGCCATTACCGCATCTGGCTGGGCCAGCCTGGCCGCGTCAACGCGCAAACGCCGGTGCTGTACCTGCTGGATGGCAACGCCGCGATGACGGCGCTGGATGTACCGCTGCTCAACCAGTTGGCGCAGCGGCCCGCGCCGCCGGTGCTGGTGGCGCTGGGTTACGCCACGCCCCAGCGCATCGACCGCAACGGCCGCACCATGGATTACACGCCGCGCGTGGGCAGCGGCGAGCAACACGATCCGCTGACCAATCTGCCCAGCGGCGGCGCGGACGCCTTTCTTGAGCTGCTGCGCACGCGCATCCAGCCGCAGGTTAACCAGCGGCTGCTCCTCACACCGCAACAGACCGCCTTGTGGGGACATTCGTACGGCGGCCTGCTGGTGCTGCATACGCTGTTTACCCAGCCTGGCCTGTTTACGCGTTATGCCGCCGCCAGCCCGTCGCTGTGGTGGCACGACGGTGCGGTGGTCGCCGAATTGCCGGGGCTGGCGCAACGGCTGCACGGCGCCACGCCGAGCCTGCTGCTGATGCGCGGCGACGCCGAACCCGCCAGCCCGACCGCAGCATCCACCCCGGACGTGGCGGCCGATGCTGCGGCAAAAGCGCTGGTGCAATCGTTGCAGCAAGTGGATGGGTTGCAACTGCGCTACCAGACCTTTCCTGGCCTGAGCCACGGGCCGATGCTGCCGGCGTCGCTACGAGCTACGCTGGACTGGATTAGCGCGGCGGCCAATCCAGGCGCTAACCAAGCGTTCTGATATTAGCCGGGCACCGCAGCAAGACCAGCCCAATACCCCAAGCAGCGCCAGGCCGTGGCCTCGCTAACCGGTGAAGCGCCATCGCTGGCTATTTGCGTGAGGTTCAAGCACATCGCCGCAGAGCGGAGCGTGGTCTTGAAGCCAACACCGGCAAGGCGGACAGCCTTCGGTAACGCGCCCTGGCGTATTGCACCACCGGCGCCCAATGTCGTGGTCGCAACCGAGGCTTGCGAGCAACACGCGGTCATCGCCGGTTTCCTTTTGTATCAACAAGAGGTGGACAATGCGGCGGGCGGCATTTGCCGTCCCCGTTCAACGCAGGCGCCCGTTACTTGCTCTCCTTCTACACCCCGTTGGCGCCTGTTATGGCGCATCTGGTTCATACCGTGTTCGAAACGCTGGCGATGATGCTGGGTGCGCGGTTTTATCTGCGTTTGCGCCGGGCCGAAAGCGCTGATGTGGCCTTGTTGCAAGGACGCAATTACGCGGTACTGGCGGGATGTCTGGCAGGCGCGGCCTTGGGCAACAAGCTGGCGTTCTGGTTTGATGAGCCACAACGGTGGCCCGCCGATGGCACGCTGCAGACCTTTTTGCTGGGCGGCCAATCGATAGTGGGCGGGCTGCTCGGCGGGCTGGTGGGTGTTGAAGTCGCCAAGTTGTTCAGCAAAGACCGACGCTCCACCGGCGATCACTTTGTTTATCCCATCCTGCTGGGCATCATGATCGGCCGTATTGGTTGTTATCTGGCCGGGCTGAATGACGACACTTACGGTCTGCCCACCACGCTGTGGTGGGGCATGGACTTTGGCGATGGCATTGCCCGTCATCCCACTCAGCTTTACGAGATCCTGTTCGCGGGCCTGTTGTGGCTGCTGTTACGCCGCTATCAACCCGCCCTGGCGCGCGTGCCGGGCTTGCGTTTCAAGCTGATGCTGGCGACGTATCTGTTGTGGCGATTGCTGGTGGATGGCATCAAGCCGGTGTTCTATCCGTGGGCTTGGGGACTGTCGGGGATACAGTGGATTTGTTTAATCGGCCTGCTGGCGTATGCACCGCTGGTGCTGCGTGCCGTGCTGCAATGGCAGCGCATGGCGGTGCGGATATGAGCCGGACGTCTGCGCAGCGTCGACTTCGCCAGGCGCAAGCCTGGACCGGGCGCTTTAACGCGCCCGCATTCTGATCAGGACTTCTGGCCCTATGGCAAAAAATCGCCCGTACACCTTTTACGACACCACCAGCTCGGTCTGCACCACCTGTTTGCGTCAGGTCGAAGCCAAAATCCTGTTCAAGAACAATCACGTCTATATGGACAAATGGTGTCCGGCGCATGGTACAGAACGGGTGCTGATGTCCGATGACGTGGCCTGGTATCGTGCCTGCCGCGAGGTCTACGTCAAACAGCCGGAAATGCCGCAGCAGTTCAACACGCCCATGCAATACGGCTGCCCCTACGATTGCGGCTTGTGCCCGGACCATATGCAGCATTCCTGTCTGTCGATTATTGAATTGACCGACCAGTGCAATCTGCAATGCCCCACCTGCTATGCCGGTTCGGGTCCGCACGTGGAGCAGCACCACAGTTTTGAAGACATCGTGCGCATGCTCGACGCGGTGGTCGCCAACGAGGGTGAGCCCGACGTGGTGCAGTTGTCGGGCGGCGAACCGACTTTGCATCCGCGTTTTTTCGATATTCTGGACGAGGCACGCCAACGGCCGATCCGCCATCTGATGATCAATACCAACGGCATCAAACTGGCGCGTGACCCGGAATTTTGTGAACGCCTGGCCAGCTATGGCAAAGGCATCGAAATCTATCTGCAGTTTGATTCGTTCAAGCCCGAAGCACTACACGCCTTGCGCGGCGCCGATTTGCGCGGCATCCGCCAACAGGCGCTGGACAATCTCAACCGCTTCAATATCTCCACCACGCTGGTGGTCACGCTGAAAAAAGGGCTGAACGATGATGAGATAGGCGACATCATCCAGTTTGGTCTCAAGCAGCGATGCGTACGCGGCGTCACGCTGCAGCCCATCCAGAATGCTGGCCGCGTGCTGGATTACAACGCGGCACAGCATCGGCTCACGGTCTCGGAAATCCGCCGCCGTATTGCCGAACAATCCGGGCTGTTTACGCTGGATGACGTGATTCCGGTGCCGTGCAATCCCGATACGTTGGCGATGGCCTATGCACTCAAGATCGAGGGCGAGGTCTTGCCGCTTACGCGCTTTGTGGAACCGGCCACGCTGGTGGAGGGCAGCCGCAATACCATCGTGTTTGAACACGACCCGATGCTGAAACAGCAGGTGTTCAAATTGTTCTCGACCAATCATTCGCCCGAATCGCAAGCCAATTGCCTGGCCGATCTGATGTGCTGCTTGCCCAAAGTGCAGGCGCCGGTTGAACTGGGCTATCAGAATGTGTTTCGCGTGCTGATTGTGCAATTTATGGATGCCCAGTCGCTGGATATTCGCGCGCTGAAAAAGAGCTGCGTGCATATTGCCCAGCCCGATGGAAAACTGATTCCGTTCGAGTCTTTCAACCTGTTCTATCGCGGTGGCCGTAAACAACTGCTGGAACAGATCCGCGGCGAAATCAGCCAGCAAACCCGTTATCGCCAGTTGGCATTGGTACACCATGACTGAAGGTCGCGCCTCCACCTTGCAACGGCTGTGTTTCTGGCTGCTGCAGTCGTTCAAGCTGTTCATGTTGCTGATCAGCGCCTTGTTGACGCTCGGCGGCGGCGTGTGTGCCGTGTCGCCGCTTTACTTCCGCAGCACCGATACGGTGATCCCTTTCTTGATCGGCTGCGTGTGTGTCGTGACATTTGGCCTGGGCTGCTACGGCTTGCTGGTTTCGCTCAGGCGAGCATTGCGCGATAAAAAGCAGATGGATGATCCCGATGCCTGAAGCGGCCTGACCCCGGTTGCCGCCGCCGCGGCCGCGCGGCGCCGTCTTGCGAATGTCATATGCTTTCGCTATCGTTTGAGCATTCGGGGTACCGCCACCTTTTCCCGCTTGCCTGCCCGTTCGGTATAAACGTGGCGCTTGCGAGGTGTATGCATGTACTCCGCTCAAACCGCCTGGTGGCTGCTGGCCGCCAGCATCGCCGCCGAATCAATCGGCACGGCTGCCCTGACCTTGTCCGCAGGCTTCAGCCGCATTGCCCCTTCCGTCGTCACTGCCTTGTGCTACGCCAGCGCGATCTGGTTGATGGCGCTGGCCACCAAACGCCTCGAAATGAGTCTGGCCTATGCCGTGTGGGCGGGCGGCAGTGCGGCAATCACCACCCTGATCGGCGTGGTCTGCTTTGGCGATAGCCTGAGCGCGCTCAAAGCGCTGGGGCTCTGCACTGCGATTGCCGGGATTGTGTTGCTGAATCTAAGCGGCAGCGGGGCTTGATTCTGACGTGGCCGCCATGCCGGCACGATGTGATGGCCCTTTGCGCGCGCGATCAACCCTGGGCCGCCTGCTTTGCAAACGGATAGCCGTCTTCGACCAGTTCCATCACCTCTTTCAGATACGAAGCCACGGTCAGTTTGACGATCGATGGGTAGAACGCGTCGATGGCGGGTTGCACCTCAAAGCGCGTGCAATGGCTCAGGTCGCGGCCGCGTAGTTCGGATTCGGGCAGCAAGGTGGCGGCGGACATACCGGCTTGCAGCCAGTGCAGGATTGCTTCGGGTTGGGTGGCATACATGCGCACATCGGGCTGGATATCGGCGTGGCGCATGCGCGCTTGCAACAAATCAAAGGTGCCGAGGCCCTCGGCGCGCTTGAGCAAAACCAGGGGCCAGCGCGCCAGTTCGGCCAGCGTCAGCTGGCCACCGGTCTGGCCGGGCGCAAGCAAGGCGTTATTGGCCACCGCCACCAGTTTGATCGGTGCAAAAGAAATGCAGTCAAAACCCTCCAGATGTTCCGGGCGCTGGATCAGGGCAATATCAATCAGGCCGTTTCTGAGTAGTAATTCCAAATGGCTGGAATCAGAAATAGAAACGCCGATCTGGATGTTTTGATTGCGGGCATGAATAGCCAGAATCAGGTCTTCAAAATAATTCTGGTACAAATGGCTCAAGCCGATATGCAGCGTGCGGTTTTCGGCGCGCGCTAGCAGCGCGGTTTCGCGCGCGGCTTCATCTACGCTACGCAGGATTTCGCAGGCGCGCTTGTACAAAAAATGCCCGGCGGGGGTCAGTTCAATCTTTTGCGTGCCGCGCAGGAACAGGGGCGCGCCTACTTCTTCTTCCAGCTCTTGCAGCCGTTTGCTGAGCGGCGGCTGCGCAATATTCAGCACCCGCGCAGCGCGCGAAATATTGCCTTGCTCCACCACTGCACAAAAATACTTTAGCCGTTTTAGATCCATATTTAATCCCGCCGCAATTGCGCTAAAGCGTGGCTACGAATACCGGCTTTAAATGCCGGCGCTGTTGATCTGGATCAATCCCGAGCGGGGATATCTTTTTGGTTTGGCCGCTCTATCAAAACAGTATTTTTCGATTTTTATTGCCCAGCCTATATTGGCCTCCAGCTAATAAATACCGCTTTATTCCGGAGAACATCATGTTGCCGTCGCCATCCTTGATACACCTTGTTTGCCCATGCCAATTAGCCGCACCCTTGTGCGCAGGGCAGGGCGCTGATGCTGCCGTCGGCGGGGGGGATTGAGCATGGGCCGTCCTCGTATAGTGCTAGGGATTAGCGGTGCCACCGGTTTTCAGTATGGCGTTAAAGCGCTGCAGTTGTTACGCGCCATGGACCTGGAAACGCATCTGGTGTTATCGCGCGGCGCGGAGCTGACGCGGGCGCTGGAGACCGATTACCAGCGCGAAGAGGTGCTGGCGCTGGCGGATGTGGTGCATGCATCCACGGATCTGGGCGCTTCAATTTCCAGTGGCTCGTTCAAGACCATAGGCATGCTGGTGGCGCCGTGTTCGATGCGCTCACTGGCCGCGATTGCGTGGGCGCATTCCGATAATCTGCTGACCCGCGCCGCCGATGTGGTGCTTAAAGACCGCCGCCGCCTGGTGCTGATGGCGCGGGAAACCCCGCTGAATCTGGCGCATCTGGACAATATGCGGCGCGTTACCGAAATGGGCGGCATTATTTTTCCGCCCGTGCCAGCGCTCTACCAACGCCCGACCACGCTGGATGAGGTGATCACCCACAGCGTCGGCCGCGCGCTGGATCTGTTCGGGCTGGAAGTGCCCAAGCTGCCGCGTTGGGGCGAAGCCTGAGGCGGGCGTTTCCTTTGTTTGTATGCACCTGAATGCGCTGAACTGGAGCTGTAGATGCAAGCGATCTCTGACCGTATCACCGCTTTTTTGCATGCCCACCATGTCTTGAACGTGGCGGTGCAGGATGTCGACGGCCTGTGGGCGGCCAGCTGCTTTTATGTGTTTGATGCGGCTGCGGCCAGCCTGATCATCCTTAGCAGCACGCAAACCCGGCACGGCAAGGCCATGCTGCGGCAGCCGCAGATTGCCGGGGCCATCAGCGGGCAGCCGACCGAGCTGAAGGCCATTCAGGGCGTGCAATTTGCAGCGCACGCCGCCTTGTTGGACGGACCGGAGCGCGCCTGCGCGCATGCGCTGTATCTGCAGCGGCATCCGCTGGCGCGCGGGCATACCGATGCCGAGGTGTGGCGGTTAAGCCTGGACCTGCTCAAGTTCACCGATAACAGCGAGCAATTTGGCCACAAGACTGAATGGCGGCGCGCGGACGCGGCCTGATGCCTCAGGCGGCAGTTGCGGCAATCTGGCGCGCTGCGGGCGGCAGGTCCAGCACCACGCCCGCTTTGCTGAGCAGGGCGTGATTGCGCTCGGACAAATGTGCCACGTGCAAGCTGCGGCCGGATTTCTGATAGCGCTGATACAGCGACTCCAGCGCGGCAATCGCCGAGTGATCGGCCAGATGCAAATAGCGGCAATCCAGCGTCACCGTGAGTGGGTCATGCGCAGGATCGAATAGCGACAGAAACTGGCTGGTCGAGGCAAAAAACAGCGTGCCATGTGGTGTGTAGACGCGTTGGCCGTCGGCGCCATCCGCCACATCACGGCGGATTTCGCGCGCGTGTTGCCAGGCAAAGTTGAGTGCCGCAATCAAAATGCCGCACAACACCGCCACCGCCAGGTCGGTAAATACGGTAATGACGGTGACAGCCACAATCACAAATGCATCGCTGCGTGGCACTTTGCCCAACAAGCGCAAAGAACCCCAGGCAAATGTCTGCTGCGCCACCACCAACATCACGCCCACCAGCGCGGCCAAGGGAATGCGCTCGATCCACGGTGACAAAAACAGGATGAACAACAGCACCATCACGCCGCAGACCACGCCCGACAGCCGGGAACGCCCGCCCGAACCGAGGTTGATCATGGTCTGGCCGATCATGGCGCAACCGCCCATGCCGCCAAACAATCCCGACACCACATTCGCCACGCCCAGGGCCAGACATTCGCGATTGGGCTGGCCCTCGGTGGCGGTGATTTCATTGGTCAGATTGAAGGTCAGCAGGGTTTCCAGCAAACCCACCACCGCCATCAGCACGGCATAGGGCAGCACAATCTGCAGGGTTTGCAGCGTGTAGGGCACGGCGGGCAGATGCAAAGTCGGCAGCCCGCCCGCGATATGCGCCATATCGCCCAGCGTGCGCGTCGGGATGCCGGCCAGCGTGCTCAACAGCGCCACCCCCAGGATGGCGGCCAGCGCCGGCGGCACAGCGCGTGTGAGCCGGGGCAAGAGATAAACCGCCGCCATGGTCAGCGCCACCAGCGCCAGCATCAGCAGCAGCGGATTGCCACTCAGCCACGCCATACCTTGCGGCGTCTGGTGTTTGAAGTGTTCCAGCTGCGCCAGCGCGATGATGATGGCCAGACCGTTTACAAAGCCCAGCATCACCGGATGCGGCACCATGGCGATCAGCTTGCCCAGGCGCAGCGCGCCAAACAGCATCATGATCAGGCCGCCCAGCACCACCGTCGCCAACAGATATTGCGGGCCGTGTTGCACCACCAGCGCCACGATGACCACCGCCATCGAACCGGCTGCGCCCGAAATCATCGCCGGGCGGCCGCCAAACAAAGCCGTGATGGTGCAGATAAAAAACGCGCCATACAGGCCCAGCAGCGGGTTAAGTTGCGCCACCAGGGCAAAGGCGATGCATTCCGGCACCAGGGCAAAAGACGAGGTCAGCCCGGCCAGCAAGTTTTGTTTGATGTCTTGCAGACGGTGGGGGGCGACGGGGGCGGAGAGGGACATAAGGCGCTGCGGCAAAAATTGAAGGCGCATGGTACAGCAGGCGGCCGGACCGATCATTGCAGCCAGCAAGCAATGACGCTGATCGGGCAGGTATGATCGCGCCGTGTACAGCCACGATCTGGCCGTGGCGAGTGAGGAACTTATGCAGGATATTCAGTGGCTTGAGGCATTGCAATCACGCTGGAATGCGGGCGAGCGGCCTGAATTCGTGTTCTTTTGGGGGCATCAGCGGCAGGGCCCTGGCGTGAGCGCCAGCTGCTTGAGCCAATGGTATGACGTCGGCTTTGATGTTGACGGACGGCATTACCCCACGGCCGAACATTTTATGATGGCGCAGAAAGCGGCCCTGTTTGGCGATGCCGCGATCGCCGCACAAATCGTTGGTGCCAACACGCCTGCCGAGGTCAAAGCCCTCGGTCGCCAGGTGCGCGGCTTTGATAAGGCGCGCTGGGAACAGCAGCGCTTTGACATCGTGGTGCGCGGCAATCTGGCCAAGTTTTCGCAAAACGCGGATTTGCGCGCCTTTTTGCTTGGCACCGGCGCGCAGGTGCTGGTGGAAGCCAGCCCGGTGGATGCCATCTGGGGCATCGGTCTGGCGGCAGACGCGGTGGCGGCCCACGATCCGGGACGATGGCAGGGGCTTAATCTGCTCGGCTTTGCCTTGATGGCGGTGCGGGCGCGGCTGGCTGATACAAATCTCCCGGCGTCGGGCATCTGACACCGGCCACAAATCCTCTACGATATTTCTCATCCCCCGCACCCTGGATTTTGCCCCGCATGGATACGCTGTACGCCGGATTTGACCTTGCGCCCTTGCGCACCGCCCAGCACTGGCGCGCACTGGCCCCTGATCTGCATGTGGCCGATGCCAGTTTCTGGCAGGACGCCGCCCGCCCGCTGCCGCTGAGTGCAGCGGCACTGGATGATCTGAATGACCTGATCGTGCACGAAGGTTATTTCCACGCCGAGCCTATGGACTGGCAACTGCCAGTGCTCGAGATGGCCAGCGTCATCCACGCCTTGCGCCAGGCGCGCATCCCGCCGGTGTTTGCGTATGTCTATGACGAATTCTGGTTGCTGTTTGCGCGTTTGCAGCCGCTGTGTGCGCGCATCCTGGGCCCGGCTTATGCCGGTATGCCCAACTTCTGGGCCTGGCATATCGACCCCGCCGCGGGCGACAGCGGCTGGCAACCGCACCGTGATCTGGGGCGCAGGGCGCTCTATCCGGATGGTCGGCCCAAGGCCATCACGATCTGGCTGCCACTCACCGACGCCACACCGCTGAATGGCTGCATGTACGTGGTGCCCGCCGACCGCGACCCGGTCTATAACACGGCCGACGAAATGCAGATGCGCTATCAACTGGGCGATATCCGCGCCCTGCCGGCCCGTGCTGGCAGCGTGCTGGCCTGGACCCAGGCCGTACTGCACTGGGGCGCACGCAGCGCCCCGCGTCACAGCCTGCCACGCATCAGCCTGGCGATGGAATTCCAGCGCGGCGACGAGCCCCCGTTTGCCGAGTTCTGCTTCGACCCGCGCCGCATGCCCGATTTTGCCGAGCGTATCCAGCTGATTGCGCGGCAATTGCAGCGCTACCAGCATTTCCACCGCGACGATGCCGGGTTGGCACACATCGCGGCCCATTTGCTGGATGCGCCTGCTGATAACGCCAGCGCCTGAACACATAAAAAAGCCCGCGCGGGGCGGGCGTGTGGTGTAGGCAGGCGCGGGTTCAGGCAAAGCCGCCATTGGCGCGCAGCACTTGCGAATTAACCCAGCGGCCATCCGGCCCGGCCAGAAACGACACCACCGCGGCGATCTCGTCGGGCTGGCCGATGCGTTCCATCGGGTTCATTTTGGCAATGTTGTTGATCACTTCTTCGCTCTTGCCTTTCAGAAACAACTCGGTCGCCACCGGCCCCGGCGCTACTGCGTTGACGGTGATATTGCGGCCGCGCAATTCGTTGGCCAATACGTGGACCAGGCCTTCTACCCCGGCTTTGCTGGCGATATAGGGGCCGTAACCGGGGAAGGATTTCGCCAGCACGCTGGTCGAGAACGCAATGATGCGGCCGCCATCGCCCAGGCGTTTGGCGGCCTGTGCCAGCACCAGAAAAGTCCCGCGCAGATTGGTGGCGATAACGCCATCAAAGGCATCCAGATTGGCCTCGTCGATCGGCGCCATCGGCATGCTGCCCGCGGCATTCACCACCACGTCGATGCGGCCCAAGGTGGCTTGGGTGGTATCAAACAAACGCGCCACATCTTGCTGATTGCCCACATCGCCCTGAATCGCCACCGCCTGGCCCCCGGCAGCCTTGATGTTCGCCACAGTCTCGTCGGCTGCAGCCGTATTGCCGGCGTAATTCACCGCCACTGCAAAACCATCCGCAGCCAGGCGCTCCGCCACCGCCCGGCCTATGCCGCGCGAAGCGCCGGTGACGATGGCGACACGTTGAGGGGATGTAGTCATGTGTTGCTCCTTGGAAGAGGTGGGGATGCGTTGATCCATGAGCGGCATTCTGGCGGATAGGCGCGGGCGGATAAATGCGCGGATCGCGGCAACAGAATTTGCGCCAGGCCAACAATCGGCGCCACGTAGGATCAGTGGGCTTGCGGCTGATCGGACCCGGCCAGCCACGCTTTGGTTGCGCTTGCGCTTAGCCGGCTGCGGCCACCTGCTGCGCCACCACCTGCCAGAACGCCTCCAGCAGGGGCCCGGTCGCTGCGCCGGGCCGCATCAGACCAATTGCCCAGCTTGCGCCGGGGTCGTCCAGCGGCAGCACGGTCACGCCAGGCACATCGACCACGCTGGAGGACGGCACCACCGTCCAGCCCACACCCGCTGCAGCGAGGGTGACGCCGGAGACAAAGTCGCGTACCGCTTGCACATCGCTCACGCGCAGGCCCTGGCCGGCGAGGAAAGTCAGCAGATGCTCGTGGAAGGCGGGCGCCAGCGCATGTTCGATCAGCACCAGGCGCTGCCCGGACAATTGCCGCAGGTGTTCGATGTGGGGCCAATGGGCGGGCAGCACCACCACAAACCGCGCTTGAACCACCGGTAAATATGGCCAGCCCGCCGGGGCGGGCAGGCGACAGAAGCCCAGGTCAAGTTTGCCTTCGCTCAGCGCGCGCACGATGTGGTGGCTGGATAAATCGAACAATTCAATATGCACATCGGGCCGCATTGCCCGGAAGCGCGAGATTGCGGCGGGTACCAATGTTTTGGCGCCCACGCCAAAGCCGATGCGCAAGGTGCCCGCTTCGCCCGCCAATACCGCGCGGGCTTTGCGTTCGAGTTGATCAAACTGCGCCAGGCTCTGCTGCGCTTCGGGCCATAAGGCGGCACCCAGTTCGGTCAGCCGGGTTTCGCGCGCGCTGCGAATAAACAGCGGGCCGCCCAGCGCAATTTCGACACGCTGGATTTGCTTGCTCAAGGCCGACTGCGTCAGGTGCAGCCGTTCGGCAGCACGGCCGAAATGCAGCAATTCGCCCAAGGTGGCAAAGGCGCGTAGATCACGTAATTCCATGATTCCTGCCGGGAATGGATAAGCCGAAAATATATCATTGGCCGGAATAAACAGGCGCGGCGCATGCTGACGGCTATCGTGATATCTAACGTCTTGCCTCAAGGAATACGCCATGCAACATCGCCAGCTCGAAGATTTTCCCGCCGGATTTTTATGGGGCGCGGCTTCGGCGGCTTATCAGGTTGAAGGCGCCTGGAATGTCGACGGCAAAGGCCTCTCAGTCTGGGACGAGTTCACCCGCGAACCCGGCCGCACCTTTAAAGGCAGCAATGGCGAAGTCGCGGTCGACCATTACCATCGTTATGCCGAAGACGTGGCGTTAATGGCGGCCATGGGCATGAAGGCCTATCGCTTTTCGGTGAGCTGGCCGCGTATTTTTCCGCAAGGCCGCGGCACGCCGAATGAGGCCGGACTGGCGTTTTATGAACGTCTGATCGATGCCTTGTTAGCGCACGGCATCGCGCCGGTGCTGACGTTGTATCACTGGGATCTGCCGCAAGCGTTGCAAGACGAATATGGCGGTTGGGAAGATCGCCGCATCATTGCCGATTTCGCAAACTATTGCGTGACCTTGTTTCAGCGGTTTGGCGGCAAGGTCAAATACTGGGTTTCGCTGAATGAGCAAAACTACAATCTGACCAATGCCTACCAATTGGGCACGCATCCGCCAGCGGTACAAAATCGCAAACGCTTTTTCTGCGCCAACCATCATGCATTCCTCGCCAATGCCACGGTGATTGCCGCTTTTCGTCAACACGTGCCGCAGGGCCAGATCGGGCCGAGCTTTGCTTATTCGCCGGCTTATCCGGCATCAAGTCAACCCGAAGATATGTTGGCCTTTGAAAACGCCGAGGAATTTACCAATTACTGGTGGCTGGATACCTATTGCCTGGGCCGCTATCCGCAGGCGGCATTGGCACATTTGCAAGCAGTGGGCGAAGCGCCCGATATCCTGCCGGGCGATGAGGACATCCTGCGCCATGGCTTGCCTGATTTTGTCGGGGTCAATTACTACCAGACGCTGACCTATGCCGAAAACGGGCTGGATGGCGTGACCATGCAACGCATCAATACCACCGGCCAGAAAGGCACCACACCCGCCAGCGGCGTACCCGGTTTATATAAAACGGCGCCCAATCCGCATCTGACCACCACCAATTGGGACTGGAGCATTGATCCCACCGGCCTGCGCATCGGCTTGCGCCGGTTGGCCTCGCGCTATGGCTTGCCCATGATGATTACCGAAAATGGCCTGGGCGAATTCGACCAGCTGCAAAACGGCAAAGTCCACGACCCGTATCGCATTGATTATCTGCAACGCCATATCCACGCCTGCCGCGAAGCGCTCACCGATGGCGTCAATTTGATCGGTTATTGCGCCTGGTCTTTTACCGATATTCTCAGTTGGCTTAACGGCTATCAAAAGCGCTACGGTTTTGTGTATATCGACCGCGATGAGACCGATGCCAAAACCTTGCAACGGATACCCAAAGACAGTTTTTATTGGTATCAGGGCGTTATTGCGAATAATGGCGCGGATGTTTAACGCGTCCACGCGGACCCAATGCCAGCCCCAAACCGGCGGGCATTTTTTTCTGGCTGCCGCCTTTGCCGCCGGTAATCCCGGCTTGTTGCCGCGGCGTAGACCCTCTTTAATAAGATCCAACCACAAGACCTGACCCCGCTGGCATTTTCGTTTTTTCCCGGAGTGTTCCATGCGAGTGCTCATGCCTGATTTCCTGACGCATGCCCGGCTGCACCCACTGCAAGGGGGCCGGCCATGACCGCCCCCGACGCTGTCAAACGCAGCAAAGCCCATCTGTTATTCATGCTGTTGCTGGCTGGCCTGGTCATGCTGGGTGGCCCCTATTTATTGGCGGATCAGGCGTTGATGCCACCGTTGCAGGCGCATGCGTGGGTGGTCTTGGCGATGGGGTATGCCGGCATTGTCATCAAATCCTTGTTCGGCCTGCTGATCGGCGGCGATTTCCGCTACGACAAAGCGGGCTACGACATGTCGATGCTGGCCTTTGGCGGCGTGCTGACTTGCGCCGCCCTGCAGCTGGTGTCGGAGAAAGACTTGTATCCGGGCATGGAAACCCTGTCGTTTCTGAAATTCCTCGGCACGCTGCATATGTCGAAGATGGCGCAGCACACCGCCATGTTGTTCTTTTTGATGGTGCTCAGTTTATGTTCCTGCCTGTTTTGTGCGGCGGGGGTGGCGGATACCGAAAAAGGCAACGCCAATCCGGTGTGGACTGCATTCGGCATGGCATTGGGCCTGGGCGTGCTGGGCGCGTATGCATTGGCGATGATCACCAAGGGGTAGCGGCGATGTGGTTTATTTTGTTGATCATGCTGGTGGGCTTTGCGGTGCCGTTATCGGCCGAAATCCACTTCAAGGGGCGCAACAATCTGCTCACGCGCATGGGCGAACAGATCGTGCATTCCCGCACCGGCCAGCGGGTGCGCCAGCGCGTGGGCATCGGCGCAAGCTGGGTCTACGGCGCAGGCATGCTGCTGGCGGGGACTACCGCCGTGGTGCTGGTGTTACGTGTACTCAACGTGCTGTTGCGCTGGTTTTTCTAGGGCAGCTGCCGGCTTGCACACGCTGCGGCCCGACCGGTGGCGGGTGATCCCGGTAGCGCTCCTGGGTCTCGCATGGCCAGGCCACGGCTACATTAGCTTCCATGCGGATACGCCCGGTTCCGGGGCGCATCTCACACCTTTTAAATACGTCACCAGGGTATTCGAGGGCAAACCTGTCGAAAGGCAGGGACGCAAAACCTCCGGCCTGTCGCGCTTGGGCGCTACGGTAGCGGGGTTGCCAGCGGTAGGGCGCCAGGACGAGCTGATCGTCCGCGCCGCGTAGTCGCCACTGTCTTGCGCCATTGCTCCCGGCCCGATGGAGCAGCGCGGCCATGCAGAAAACCAGTTCCCCGTTTCGTCCCACTGTGCTGGCAGGCTTGATGCCGGGCGCGTGTGCGGCCTTGTTGTTGAGCGCCTGTGGTGGCGATGGCAATAGCGACAGCGCAGCCGGGAGCACGGCCAACACGCAAGCCAGTGCGTCGCTCGCCAGCGGACAAACCACGCTGGCGCTGGATAATGTGGCGCTGCCGGACACCTTGTCGGCGCAAATTGCTTTGCCTTTGTTTCATCTGGCGCCGCTGCTGCTGGATGCCCCGGCGGATGCCGATAGCGCCAGCGGCGACGTGTCGGCCAGTCTGGCGCCGCATCAACAGACCGTTGCCGCCGCCTTGGCCGATGTGAACACGACGCGGCTGACGGTGCAGCAGATGCGCGCTGGCAATTTTATTCATGCCACGCAGAAGTCGACGGCAGATGGTGATGCCACGCCCGCTGCGGCCAGCGCCGCCGCCGTCACTTATACCCCCGCGCAAATCCGCGCCGCCTATGGCATGGCGGCACTGCCGCCGTCCAGCAGCGGTTTGACCACGGCGCAGGCCGCTTTGCTGGGCGCGGGCCAGACCATCTACATCGTTGACGCGCAACATGATCCGAATGCCGCCGCTGAACTGGCGACCTTCAACCAGAAATTTGCCTTGCCGACCTGTACCACCAAAGTCATTGCGCCGACCGCCAGTTTGCCTTTGGCCGGTGCGTCGGCCAGCGCGTGTGAATTCTCGGTGGTGTACACCACGGCCAGTGCCAGCATGACCAGCACCGCGCCCGCTTATAACTCGGGCTGGGCCACCGAAATTGCGCTGGATGTGCAATGGGCGCATGCCATTGCGCCGCTGGCGCGCATCGTCTTGCTGGAAGCGCCGGACGCCTCGCTTAACAGCCTGTTGGGTGCGGTCAAAGTCGCGAATGCGATGGGGCCGGGCGTGGTGTCGATGAGTTTTGGCGCTACCGAAGGCAACTGGACCACTGCGGTGGATAGCGCCTTTAGCGGCAACAAAATGACTTATCTGGCCGCGACCGGCGATTCCGGCGCGGCGGTGTCGTGGCCTGCGGTGTCGAGTAACGTCGTCGCGGTGGGCGGCACTTCGCTGACCTGGTCCGGCAGCGGCACGCGCAGCGAAGCGGCCTGGTCCGGCACGGGGGGCGGCACCAGCGCCTATGTGCCGACACCGGCTTATCAGAACAACAAGGTGCCTGGCATCAGCACGCTGGCGCATCGCACGGTGGCGGATGTGGCGTTTAATGCTGATCCGTATACCGGGCAATATGTGGCGGTGCTGGCACCGGGCGCGAGCACGGCCAGTTGGGTAAGCGCGGGCGGCACCAGCTTGTCGACGCCGCAATGGGCCGGGCTGGTGGCCGTGGCCAATGCGCTGCGGGCGACCGGAGGCAAGGTTGCGCTGGGTACGCCGCACGCGGTGTTATATCAGCAGATTGGCGCGGTGGCGGGCACTTATGCCAGTACGTTTGCCGATATCAGCAAGGGTTCGGATGGCACCTGCAGCACCTGTTCGGCCAAAGCGGGCTACGACAGCGTCTCGGGTCTGGGCACGCCCAATATTGGCAGTTTGCTCAATACCTTGTCCGGCTCGACAGTGGCGACTCCGGCGCCGGTGGTCACGGCCGCCAGCATTAGCGGCACGGTGGGCACGGCGCTGACGTTTACGGTTTCGGCCAGCGGCAGCAATGCGCTGACGTATAGCTTGAGCGGCGCTCCGGCCGGGATGACGGTCAGCAGTAGCGGCACCGTCACGTGGCCGACGCCGCTGGCGGGCACTTATTCCGTCACCGCCAGCGCCAAAGACAGCGTGACCGGTCAGACCGGCAGTGCGGTGTATAGCGTGACCGTCGCCGCCGCGCAGCCGCCGCTGGTCAGCAGCGCCACCATCAGCGGCCGTCCGGGCACGGCGTTGAGTTTTCAGGTGGCGGTGAGCAGCAGCAATCCGGTGAGCTATACGCTGACGGGGGCGCCGACTGGCATGAGTATCTCGGCAGCGGGGGTGATCAGTTGGGCGTCGCCGGTGGTGGGGACCTATGCCGTGACGGTAACGGCCAAAGACAGCAAGACAGCGACCACCGGCAAAGGCGTGTACACCGTACAGATCGCCAATGCCGGACCGGTAATTACAGCGAGTGGCTCCAAAGGCGTAGCGGGCACGGCGCTGACCGGCACCATCGGTCTGGCTGATGCCGGAGCAAGCTGGCTGCAGATTACGATCGACGGCGCGCCGCTGGGCATGACCTTTGCCATGAGCGGCCCGACGCTGACTTATAGCTGGGCCAAGCCGGTGGCAGGCAATTACCCGCTCAAGGTTACGGTGCTGGATAACCGGGGGCTGACCACGCAGGCCACGGTGCTGGTGGCAATCAGCGCGCGCTGATTGCTGGCTGAACGCAAAGATAACGCCCGGTGAGCACCGGGCGTTATGTTCTGTGGCTGATGAACGCGGCAAGGGAGAAACTGATGCGTATGCCCACACACAGCACGCTGCTGGCGCTGCTGCTGGCACTCGCAACCGGCCTGGCGTTTGCACTCACGCCCGAGCCGGTGGCTACGCCGCCGCATCTGCTGCTGCCGGTGGCGGAGCCGCCTGATGCACGTCCGCTTGCGGCGGCGGCGTCCGGCGTGCCCGCACGACAGCGGCAGCGCGCGCATCGCGCTTCAGCCGCCCGATAAACTGCACCGCTCAAACCACTGGAATCGCCTGCAACACGGGGTGTTGTTCCACCGCAGCGGCAAACTGCGCCAGCGCCGGGTAATCTGCCGC
Source organism: Silvimonas sp. JCM 19000 (assembly GCF_054652575.1). Taxonomy (NCBI): domain Bacteria; kingdom Pseudomonadati; phylum Pseudomonadota; class Betaproteobacteria; order Neisseriales; family Chitinibacteraceae; genus Silvimonas; species Silvimonas sp. JCM 19000. Next base: position 56,972 of record NZ_BAAIHC010000003.1, read on the forward strand.
GCGCACCACATCCGGCTGCATCTGCTGCATAAAAGTCCAGGCGGTGGCGATGCTGATACTGGCCAGATCCAGCGTGCCGTCAAAGGCGGGGCGCTGCTGCAAAGCCTGTTCCAGGGCGGCGCAGGCCGCGGCCAACTGCAAGCTCACCCGCTCCAGCCAAGGCGCGTGTTGTTTCTCGGCCGGGCGCAATTGTTCTTCGTACACGATCTGTACGGTCTTCTCATTGGCCGCCAGCGCCAGGCCGGTAAGCCGATAAACCTCGACGCTGGCCGCTGCATCGTCTGGCATCAGTCGGGCACCGTGGCCAGACCAACGCATGGCGTAATCAATGATCAGACTGGAATCCATCAGCGTGCGGCCGTCATCCAGGATCAGCGTCGGCGCTTTGACCACCGGGTTGATCTGGCGAAACCGCTCAAAATGGCGGAACACCGATACGCCTTCGTGTTGATACGGCACATCCAGCACGCTCAGGCAGACGGCGGCGCGGCGCACATAGGGTGAATCCAGCATTCCAATCAACTTCATGACAGGGCTCTCGTTAGTTAGTCTTGGTGGTGGCGCGTGCCGCCATTGCGGCGCGCATTGCCAGATAGCATGGCTTGCCGCTAGTGTAGGCGGACTCATCACCCCCCACTAGCCACGATGTTTAACGCAATCCGTCAGGAAAACTAACATGAGCCAATTGCCGCCCCTCACTGCGCTGCGTTGTTTTGAAGCCGCGGCCCGCCTTGGCGGGGTGACGCTGGCGGCCCGCGAACTGCATGTAACGCATTCCGCGGTCAGCCAGCAGATCCGCATTCTGGAAGATTTGATGGGTGTGGCCTTGTTTGTGCGCGAGGCGCGTGGGCTGAAGCTGACCGAAGCAGGGCGTTTGTACGCGCTGGATATTCGCGTGCATTTGCGGGGCCTGGCGCAGGCCACCCGCATGGCGCGGGCCCGGCCGCATCAAACCGAGCTGGTGATCGCCACGCTGCCGTCGTTTGCATTGCATTGGTTGTTGCCGCGCATGGGACGCTTTCGCGAGCGACATCCGTTCTATCGGGTGCGCTTTCAGACCAGCCTGGAGCTACAGGATTTACGCCATGGCATGGCTGATGTCGGCATCCGCATGGGGCAAGGGCATTGGCCGGAACTGGAACAACAAGCCTTGTTTGATGACGATTTGCTGGTAGTGGCATCGCCGTTCTTTAACGGCGGTCAATTGCCAGCCACGCCAGCGGAAGTGGTAAGCAGCAATATCATCCGCAGCCACGATGCACCGTGGGACAACTGGTGCCAGCAAGCGGGCGTCGAGCAGCCTGACGGCGCGCAGGGCTGGTCGGCCAATGATTCCAATATCGTGTTGAGTGCCGTGCGCATGGGCGAGGGCATCGCGCTGGAACGCCGTAGCCTGGTCGCCGATGCGCTGCTGCGTGGCGAGCTGGTGCAATTGACCGCGGTGACGGTGCCGTATCCGTACGCGTATTGGCTGGTATGGCCGGTGCGCGATGTGGCAAACACCAAGCAAGTGCATTTTGCTGAATGGCTGCAAGAAGAAGTCGCAACGTATCTGCAGCAGCCCTAGCGCGAACGGCGGCGCCCGCATCTGGCCCCACCTGGCCCAGCCAGAGAAAACCACCGCAAAGTGAGCGTAACAGCCGCTTTGGGTCGTCTTTACTGGCTTTGCAGGGTGGGGCCAGACGCGGGCACCGCGCGCTACGCTATGCCGGGTAGTCGGTGCTGGCGGCCAGGTCGCGCCAGAGCGCGAGTTCAGCGCTGCGGCTGTCGATCTTGTCTTGCGCAATCTTTACCGCGTCCGAGCCGACCGGAAAACGCATCGGCGGCGTGGCCGCACTGGCCAGTTGCACCACCACTGCGCCTAGTTTGACGGGATCGCCGGGTTGCTTGTGGTTACGCGTGGCATAGCCGCAGGCCAGCTGGGCGGCGAACTCGGCGTAATCGGGCACGGTATGCGTGCCGTAGTGCGCCGAAGTCTCATGCAGAAAATCAGTGCGGAAAGCGCCCGGTTCGATAATGGTGACCTTGATGCCAAACTGTGCGGTTTCCAGCGCCAGCACTTCAGAAAAGCCTTCCACCGCCCATTTGGTCGCGCCATAAATCGAAGCCCCCGGCGGTGCGCGCAAGCCAGCAATCGAAGACAGATTAAAAATATGGCCGCTGCGTTGTTTGCGCATCACCGGCAGCACGGCGCGTGTCATCTCGATCAGGCCGAACACATTGGTGGCAAATTGCTGCTGGATGGCCGCGGCGTCGATTTCTTCAAACACACCTAACTGGCCGTAGCCCGCGTTGTTGACCAACACATCGATGCGACCAAAGCGCGCTACCGCCGCCGCAACCGCATCCGCCATCGCTGCGGTTTGCGTGACGTCGAGCGGCAACGCCAGCAACTGGTCTGCGTTCGCGCCCAGGGTTTGATGCAGTTGCGCCGGATGACGCGCAGTGCCGACCACACGGTCGCCGGCAGCCAGTGCCGCTTTGGCGATTTCGGCCCCAAGGCCACGGTTGGCGCCGGTAATAAACCAGATCTTGCTCATGGGATTGCTCCTTGCGTTGAAGTGCCGCCATGTTGCGCGCTGCCGCTGATAGATCGATAGCCAGATACTGGCAGCCTCTTGCACAATACTGCCAGGCTGACCGCGCGGCGCTTGCATGCGCTGGCCATCACCGGCACGCTGCACGGCAGGAGAACACGCATGACCCCAGACCAGATTCTTGAAGATTTGCGCCGCCTGGCCCTGCGCCACGGCCAGGCGCGACGTACGCCTACGGCGATTGCCAACCTGACCCTGATGCGGGCGGAAGCGCCGACGCCACCCGTGCAGACGGTGTACCAATCCGGCCTGGTGGCGGTCATCCAGGGCCGTAAGCGCGGGCGTTTTGCTGAGGTCGAATTTGAATACCATCCGGGCCAGTATCTGCTGACCACCGTGGATATGCCGGTGGCGGGCGAGATCATCGAAGCCAGCCCGCAGCAGCCGTATCTGTCGATAGGCCTGACGCTGGACCCCGCCGTGTTGGCTGGCTTGTTGCTGGATTTGCCCGACGTTGAATTGCCTGATTCTGGCATCGGCCTTGGCGTTTATCCCATGCATGCCGATTTGCTGGAAAGCCTGCTGCGGCTGCTGCGCTTGCTGGATCGGCCCGCCGAAATCGGCGTGCTGGCGCCCCTGGCTGAGCGTGAAATCCTGTATCGCCTGTTGCTGGATAATCCGGCGTTGCGCCAGTTGGCACAGCGCGACAGTCGCATTGCACAGATCAACCGCGCCATAGGCTGGATCCGCGCCAACTATGCCCAGCCTTTCAGTATCGAAACGCTGGCCGAAGTCAGCATGATGAGCGCGTCCAGCCTGCATCGGCATTTCAAGGCGGTCACGCGGCTGAGCCCGCTGCAGTTTCAGAAGCGCATCCGTTTGCAGATGGCGCGGCAAATGTTGGCGGGGGCCGATAGCAATGCCGCCGGGGTGGGGTTTGCCGTGGGGTATGACAGCCCGTCGCAATTCAGCCGCGAATATCGGCGTTTGTATGGCGAGCCACCGGCGCGAGATACGGCGCGTTTACGGATGCAGCCGCATTTGCAGGCGGTTTGATCCCGGTTGCAGGGATACCGTGTTTGTACGGGCAGCTGCATAGGGTGGGTCTGCATCCACCTTTCAAAGCCATAACCACGAGCTGCGATGTTGGCATGCCACTTTGAGTGGTGGGTCGCGACCCACCCTATCGGATCTCTGCCCAGGAGAGATCCTGGGCGGCAGCCCGGCCGCACCTGGGTATCATCCGCTTTGCCGCGCCGTGCGGCCTTTATCCACTGCCCGGGATTTCCATCATGTCGATTTCTGCACTCGGTTCTGGCCTGGCTGGCATGCAAGCCTACCAAAGCATGGCAAATGGCAGCGCGGGCAAGGTGGCCAGCAGCAGTACCACGGGCGACACCGATGCGATGGCCAGCGGGCTGATCGGCGGCGTCGAAGCCAAGGACGGCTTTGCCGCAGCGGCCAAAGTGGTCAAATCGGCCAATGAAATGATCGGCACGCTGATCAATACCACCGCCTGATCCTGCGCGCCCGACCAGGCGGGCCGTCCCTCTCTGCTTGATCCGCGCCGCACTCGCGCGCCTTCACCTCGCACTATCCCGAAACATACCGTTGGTCGGCCGTCGGCTATTTTTGTAATGATCGCTAAATTAATGCTTGAAAATTGGCCAGGCGCCAACCATCATTAGCGCAACCGTTGCTCTCGGCAGCGGGACCCTCGTTGATTACAGGACATCCGGCAATGCGTACCTACGACAAACTGATCGCCACTATTTGCTCTGGCCAGAAGAGCGCGAGCTTGCGCGCCTCTTCTGGTCGGCCCATGGGCGACGCGTTGCAAGTAACGCCTGCCCGCGCAAGCCACCGCTATCTATAGCGCGACCGCGCCGCATTCCGGACGGCCGCAGCCCGTGCCATCCGGATGAGCCTCAAGAGCCCCGTTTGGCACATGCCCTGCGGGGCTTTTTGCTGGATAAACCAAATCATGGAAAACGACAGACTACGTAACATCGGCATCATTGCGCACGTGGATGCAGGCAAAACCACGACCACCGAACGCATACTTTATTACACCGGTGAAAACCACCGCGTGGGTGAGGTGCACGACGGCGCGGCGACGATGGACTTTGATCCGCAAGAACAAGCACGCGGCATCACCATCAACAGCGCGGCCACCACGGTGTTCTGGCAAGACCATCAGATCAACGTGATCGACACCCCGGGCCACATCGATTTCAACATCGAAGTGAACCGTTCGTTGCGCGTGCTCGATGGCGCGGTGGTGGTGTTTGATGGCGTGGCCGGGGTCGAACCGCAGACCGAAACCAACTGGCGTCTGGCCGATAAATATGCCGTGCCGCGCATGGCGTTTATCAACAAGCTGGACCGCACCGGCGCTGATTTTTATCGCGTGCTGGACATGATCCGCGAGCGCCTGGGCGTGACGCCGCTGGCTTTGCAATTGCCGATCGGTAGCGAAGGCGAGTTCTCGGGACTGGTTGATCTGATTGATCAGGTGGCGCTGACCTGGCCGGCTGGCGACACGCCGGGCAAGGTAGAACGCAAGCCCATCCCGGATGACTTGCTGGCGGCAACCCGAACCTGGCGTGAAAAGCTGATCGAAACCGTGGTCGAGCAAGACGATGCCTTGATGGGCGCGTGGCTGGACGGTGTTGAGCCTGATGTAACGCAACTGCGTGCGGCCATCCGCAAAGGCACGATTGCAGGCGCCTTTGTGCCTGTGGTCACCGGCTCCGCCTTCAAGAACAAAGGCGTGGAGCCGCTGCTGGATGCGGTGGTGGCGTATCTGCCTTCGCCGCAAGACGTGCCGGTACGGGCGGAAGAACCCATCGAAGCCGATCCGCAAGGGCCGTTGGCTGCCTTGGCGTTCAAGGTAATCCACGATGATCATGGCGCGCTGACGTTTGTGCGGGTTTATCGTGGCACGCTCAAAACCGGCGACGTGGTCAGCAATGGCGACGAGCGCGAACGGATTGCGCGGCTGTACGAAATGCATGCCGATCGCAAGGTCGAGAAAGCCGAAGCCACGGCCGGCGCGATTGTTGCCATTGCCGGGCTAAAGCATACGGTGACCGGCGATACGTTGAGCGCGCAGGGCCATCCTTTGGTGTTGGAGCGGATTGAAGCGCCCGAGCCGGTGATCGACGTGGCAGTAGAACCGCGCACGACGGCGGATCAGCAAAACATGCTGAAGGGGCTGCAAGCGTTGTTATCTGAAGACCCGAGCCTGCGTTTGCGCCAGGACACCGAAGCCGGTCAGACCATATTGTCGGGCATGGGCGAGCTGCAGCTGGAAGTGGCGCTGGAAAAACTGCGCACGCGTTTCCGCGTGGATGTGCAGATAGGCCAGCCGCAAGTGGCAATGCGCGAAACCGTCGGCGCCACCGCGGAAGTGGTTTATATGCACAAGAAGCAATCGGGCGGCCCCGGCCAGTTTGCCGAGGTTGAGCTGAAGCTGGAACCGCTGCCGCGGGGCGAAGGCCTGGTGTTTGTTTCGGCCATTGCCGGTGGCGCGATCCCGCGGGAGTTCATCCCGGCCGTGGAGCAGGGCGTCAAGCGCGCAGCACGTTCCGGCGTGGTAGCGGGTTTTCCGGTGGTGGATGTGCGGGTGACCCTGGTTGATGGGCGCTTTCATGCCAACGATTCGTCGCCACTGGCGTTTGAACTGGCGGGCTTCTCGGCCTTCCGGCAAGCGCAGCAACAAGCGCGGCCACAGTTGCTGGAGCCGGTGATGGCGGTAGAAGTGGTGACGCCACCCGATTATCTGGGCGATGTCATCGGCGATATCAACCGTCGCCGTGGCCAGGTGACCGAGCAGACCAGCCGCGGCAGCAGCACGGTGCTGCACGCCGAGGTGCCGCTGAAGGCCATGTTTGGTTATATCGGCCATTTGCGGGCAATGAGCTCGGGCCGCGCCAGCTTCAGCATGCAGTTTGATCACTATGCGGTGGTCAATGCAGCGGCGACGGTGGCAGCGTGAACTGTGCTGCTTTTTGCGGCATGTGACCATTTGCGTGCGCTAAAGTGACAAAAAACGGCCAAACAAGTGTTTGGCCGTTTTTCTTATGGAACCGTCAGCCGTGTCAGGATGGCACCACCGTTTGGGCCTGGATGGCGGTGAGGGCGATGGTAAACACGATGTCATCGACCAGTGCACCGCGTGACAAATCGTTAACCGGCTTGCGCAAACCCTGCAACATCGGGCCGACGCTGACCACATGGGCGCTGCGTTGTACCGCCTTGTACGTGGTGTTGCCCGTATTCAGATCCGGAAAGATAAACACCGTGGCCTGGCCGGCCACCTTGCTGCCGGGGGCTTTTTGCGCGGCGACGTCGGCGACGGAGGCGGCGTCGTATTGCAGCGGGCCATCGAGCACCAGGTCCGGATACAACTCATGCGCCAGTTCGGTGGCTTCGCGCACTTTGTCCACATCCACCCCCGAGCCGGATTTGCCGGTGGAATAGCTGATCATCGCCACTTTGGGCGCAATGCCGAAGGCCGCAGCGCTGTCTGCGCTCTGGCGCGCGATTTCGGCCAGTTGGGTGGCATTGGGGTTGGGATTGATGGCGCAATCGCCGTATACCAGAACCTGATCAGGCATCAGCATAAAAAACACCGATGACACGATGGACGAGCCCGGCGCCGTTTTGATCAACTGCAGGGCAGGGCGCACGGTACTGGCGGTGGTGTGGATGGCGCCGGAGACCAGGCCGTCTACTTCGTCCACTGCCAGCATCATGGTACCCAGCGTAACGGTATCGCTCAGTTGCGCTACCGCCATCGGCTCGGTCAGGCCTTTGCTCTTGCGCAGTTCGACCATGGGCGCCACGTAGCGCGGCAGGATTGCTTCGGGATCAAGAATTTCCAGCGTCGCCGGCAGCGTAACGCCCTGCGCGGCGGCGACCGCTTCGATGGTGGCACGCTTGCCCAACAGCACGCAGTGCGCAATGCCTTTTTCTTCGCAAATGATGGCGGCGCGGATGGTGCGTGGCTCTTCGCCTTCGGGCAGCACGATGCGCTTGGGCTGCGAGCGGGCTTTCTGGATTAATTGATAACGGAAGGCCGGGGGTGACATGCGCGTGGTGGCGGGCAGTTGTACTGCATCCATCAAGCGCGTGGTATCGAGTTGTTCCGCCACGGTATCGAGCACGGCATTCATTCGCTCATGGTCATCTGCCGCCACGGCGGGCGGCACCAGCGTAATGCGCGCGGCGGTGTTGTAGCTATCGGTGTTGGTACGCAGCACCGGGATGCCGCTATTGAGCGCCAGTTGCGCCAGGCTCAGCACGCGCGGATCGGGCGCGCTGGAATGTGTCAGCAGCAAACCGGCCAGCGGGATGCCGTTGCTGGCCGCCAGAGCGGTGGCCAGCATGATGTCGTCGCGGTCGCCCGCGCTGATGACCAATGCGCCGGGCTTGAGCCGTTCCACCACCTCTGAAACCGAACGCGCGGCGATGACGGTTTCCATCACCCGGCGCGTGGCCAGCTCCCCTTCGATCAGGATTTCGGCGTCCAGATGACGTGCGACATCAAGCGTGCGCGGCGCCATCAGGCTCGGTTCATATTTAATAACGCCCCACAGCGGCACGCCGTCGAGCTCGTATTGCGCCGAGGCCGCATCAAAACCTTCCGTCGCCTTATTAAAGATAACCCCGGCAACATTGCGACCTTCGTTATGCAACTGCCGACAAGCCACGCGTGCTTCGGCCGCCGCGCCGGGCTGGCTGGCATTTGCCACCAGAATGATTTCGGCCTGCAGACTGCGGGCGATATCGTCGTTCAGGCGCGCGGTAATCGGGGTGCCGGCGTCCACATGCAAACCTTCCACGATCAAGACATCGGCGCCCTTGGCCGCGCTCATGCACAGGCTGACGATGTCTTCGAGCAATTCATCAATCTGCCCCGACACCACGCGCGTAATCACCTGCGCGGTGGAAAGCGATTGCGGGCTGTCGATCAGGCAGATGTCGCGTGCAAAGTGCGTGGAGCGCTCAACAGCGCCGTGGTCTTGCGCTACCGGTTTAACAAAGCCCACCTTCAGGCCCTGATGCTGCAATGCGCGCACCACGCCCAGAGAGACCGAGGTAAGGCCGACGTTCTGGCGGGACGGAGCGATCAAAAAGGTTTGCATGATGGATTGTTCCTGAACACGCCGGGGTATCCGGCGAATTATAGATAGCGATTATGTCGCAGGCAGGCTGGATATTACCCGCGTAGACCGGCGCCATTGTGTGGCGAGGTATTTGAGAAAACCTTGATCCAGATGGGGGGCGAGGCGAGTGTATTCGGCAGACCGGCGCTACATCAAAAATCGCCCCGTTTTATGTCAGCACGCACCGTTTTCGCGCCCGCCGTATTAAGCACGGATTCGCTGGGTTACAGCCGGAAACGATTTAACTGCCGCGTACAAGCTTTTGTAATCCCGCCCGCTTGAACAAGCTGACAGGTCGGTCAGTCTTGTTGCAACAAAAGCACAAAAATGGTGCAACAAATTTGCCAAAAATGGCATGTTGTCCTAATTTGGTGCGTCTTATTAGAAATCAAACGATCATTTGCAGTTTATTTTGCGTAAATCTTACAATTAATAACACGATTCGTAATATCTTATATGCCAAATGAATTGCTTAGTTGCAGACAAAATGTCTAAAAGATATTAGCGAACGCAATTGTCAACCCCCAAATAGCCATAAATTTCGCACCATACAAGTGCAATCTTCGGCCCCTTGTTCTAGCGCAACATTAAATAAATGTTCCTATGTTGCATGGTTAAGCATTTGAATATTAAGGGGTAATGGTCATTAAACTGACCTTTTAGACGGTAAAAACCAGCCCGTTTTGTATCGGCTTTGGCGCCCAAGTGTTCCGTATCCGCAACATGTTTAGCCGTCATCAAGCATTAATTTTGTTGTGTAGCAAAAGATTCTGCAATTATGCCAACGCTTACACGGCAGACGGAACGGCAATGCCGGCAACGCAGGCCAACAGCCTGTTGTTGATCCGTTTGTAAGGATTAATGGGCTTCCATTTTTACCAAAAGTCAGGGGGCAGTGATGACTCACTCAAGAAAGAAACTGGTTGTGGCAATTGCCATGATTGGTGCGACTTATGCGTCTGCCGTACATGCAGCGGACGATGACGCGACTGCTGTAGAACGCGTCGAAGTAACGGGTTCCAACATTAAACGATTGAAGAACCAGGGCGCTCTGCCGGTGACTTCGATCAAGACTGAAGATCTGACCAAGCAGGGTTACACCACCGCGGAATCCGTGGTGCAAAGCCTTGCCGCCAACACCTCTTCGTTTACCAGCACCACTGCGGTGGGTGCGGACACCGGTGGCGCAGCATTCGCTGACTTGCGCGGTCTGGGTCAGCAATACACGCTGGTACTGCTGGACGGTCGCCGTCTGGCCAACCAGGCAATCGACGGCACGTCGGTTGACCTGAACGCAATCCCGCTTTCCACCATCGACCATATCGATATCCTGCGTGATGGCGCTTCCGCCATTTACGGTACCGATGCGATCGGCGGCGTTATCAACTTCGTAACCAAAAAAGCGGTTACGGGTGTGACCCTGGAAGCCAGCGGCCTGCTGCCGCAGCACGCCATGGGCAAGCAAGGCGAGTTCTCGATCACTGCCGGTAAGGGCAGCCTGGCCGACGACGGCTGGAACGTTTACGGCACGATCGGTTTCCAGAAAACCCAGCAAGTGATGACCACTGACCGCGGCTTCGCCATGTCGAGCCTGCCGGTTAACGGCACCAGTAACAGCACTTCGCCTGCTAACTACCTGTACAACGGCACGCTGTACAACAGCTCCGCGCCGGGTTGCGTAGGTGGCACGGGTCTGATCCCCAACGTGAACAATCCCGGTGCCTGCCGCGAGCAGACTTCGCTGTTCACCCAGATTCAGCCGGAAGTGAAGCAATGGACGTGGACGGCCAAAGGCACCAAGCAATTCGGTGACGACACCTCCGCTTCGTTGCAATACGTAGGCACCCGCACCACCACCGACACCCTGGTTGCTCCGACCCCGCTGGCCGGCGCACTGACCATGTCGGGCACCAACCCCAACTACCCGGCGGGTCTCGATGGTTCCACCATCGACATCTACGGTCGTTCGGTACCGTTGGGCGATCGCGGCGATGAGTATGTTTCCACCACCCAACGTCTGTTGGCTTCGGTCGACGGTGAGGCTTATGGCTGGAACTACCGTGGCGGCATTTCGTACTCGCAGAACGAAGTGACCCATGATCTGACCAGCGGCTACCTGAGCAGCACGCTGCTGCAGGAAGCGGTTGACGCCGGCACCATCAACCCGTTCTCGACCAGCAGCGCTGGCTGGAGCTCGGTGGCCATGACCGGTCGTATTGAAGACGACAAGTACACCACCGCAGGCGTCGACTTCAACGTGAACCGTCAGCTGTTCAACCTGCCGGCTGGCGCGGTTAGCGTGTCGTTCGGTGGCGAAGCGCGCCACGACAAGCTGAGCTCGTCGTTCACCGGTCTGACCACTGAAGCCCTGAGCTCGGGTCTGGAAGATTCGCAAGACACCAGCGGCAGCCGCAACGTGCAAGCGCTGACGGCCGAAATGGAGTTCCCGATCCTCAAGTCGCTGACTGCTGACATCGCGATCCGTGATGACCACTACAGCGACGTCGGCAACACGTTCAACCCGAAAGTCTCGCTGCTGTGGACCCCGACCAAGGAACTGCTGTTCCGTGCTGGTGCCAGCACCGGTTTCCGTGCTCCTTCGCTGTACAACATGTACATGCCGAACCAGACCACGTACACCTCGGCCAGCTCGCTGAACGATCCGCTGCGTTGCCCGGGCGGTACGCCGGCTAACGGCGGTAACGGCGCAGATTGCGATACGCAGTTCATGAAGCAGCTGGGTGGTAACACTCAACTGACGCCGGAAAAATCGTCCACCATCACCTTCGGTATCGGCCTCGAGCCGACCCCGTCGCTGACGATGAACGCCGATTTCTACTGGACCTTCATCAAGCACACCATTGGCGTGCTGTCTGAAAACACGATTTTCGACAACGCCGACAAGTATGCTGACCTGTTTATCCGTAACGCCGACGGCAGCCTGGACTACATCAGCGACCACTACCAGAACCTGGGTAACACCAGCATTCGCGGTGTGGACTTGAACGTGGCTTATCGCTTCCCGCAATCCGCTCTGGGTAACTTCTCGCTGAGCGTTGATGGTTCGTACATCAACAAGTTTGACTATCAGCATGAAGAAGGCGGCGAGTACTTCCACGGTGTGGGCACGTTCGCTGACTACAACAACGCGCCGATCTTCCGCTACAAGCAAAATGCGCAGTTGAAGTGGTCCAAGAACAACTGGAGCTCCATCATCGGTACCACGTTCCAGACTGGCTACCACGACGAAGATCCGAGCCACGACGTAGCAACCTACACGCTGTGGAACACCTCGGTGTCGTATGTGTGGCAGAAGAGCCTGACGTTGACCGCTTCTATCCGCAACGTGTTCGACAAGAAGCCGCCGTACTCCAACGAAGACGTGACGTTCCAGCAAGGTTACGATCCGCGTTATACCGACTCGATCGGCCGCGCTTACTACCTGCAAGCCAGCTACAAAATGTAATTTCGTAATGTAGCTGACACGCCCGGCCCGCTAATACAGGTGCCGGGCGTGCCTTCTGGAATTTCTGATTGCTTACCCCTCAGGAAAGTCTGTTTGGTGAGAATTAGGACTGCTGGAAATCCCTTAGTGACAAGGCATGCATATTGCTTGTCTGATAGGCCTTCGCTCTGACAGGCCGCTGTTTTGTCGAGGGTATTTTTCAGTGAACTACACAGGTTGGGCCTTATCATGGCTAGTACGATGAAAGGATTTGGGTACAACGCCAAATCCAGAAGGGCCACTGGGTTGGTAGGCGTGATCATATTTCACGTCCTGTTGATCTATGCGTTGGTCTCCGGACTTGCGCAGAACGTGGTCAAAGCTGTTCAGCAAAAGGTGGAAGTCTCGATTATCAGTGAGCCGCCTCCGCCGCCTCCACCGCCGCCGCCTCCCAAGATTGAAAAGGTAGTCGAAAAGCAGGTACCCAAGCCGCAGCCGGTTAAACCGCCGCCGCCGGCCTATGTCCCGCCGATTGAAAACCCGCATCCTCAGGCCGAAAACGCGCCTGTGGTGACCAGTCAGGCTGCGCCGCCGCCCCCCGAACCCGCTGCACCCCCTGCGCCGCCCGCTGCACCCGCGGCACCGGCCGGGCCAGTCTCCGGGAACGCCAACTGCTCTGAAAAGCCGTCGCCAGAATATCCGGCGAAAGCTCAGGATGACGGCGTCGAGGGCACGGTAATGGTGACATTCAGATCGGATGCGCAAGGCAAGGTGACTTTGCAGGATATTTCCTTTAAGGGCATTCCTGCGCGCTATCGCAATCTGTTCAAGGCTGCAGTCATGGACTCTTTGCCGGGCTATAGCTGCTCGCCGAACAAATTGATGTCCCGTGAAATCGGCTTCCGCCCTGAATAATTGATTATTTGATTCCGCCCGATTCCCACAAGGAATCAAGTTAAAGAGGTTATCCAATGACTTTCCGTATTAGCTCCAAAGTGTCCCGCGCCGTTGCTGCTGTCGCTGGTCTGATCGCTGTGCCGGCCTTCGCGGCCGAAGCTGGCTCCAACCCCTACGGCATCGATGCGCTGTGGGCCAACGGCGACATCGTTGCCCGTTCCACCCTGTGCATTCTGCTGATCATGTCGGCTGCCACCTGGTATGTCGGCATCGTCAAGCTGCTGGAACAACGCCGTCTGATCAAGCAAGGCAATGAACTGCTGGCCCTGCAAGGTCTGGAACTGCAACAACACGCCGCCAACGAAGACGACGAAGGCATGTACAGCCACATCGCCAAGTCCGGCGTTGAAGCTGCGCGTGAACACAAAGGCGAGCTGAGCGCCCGCGTTGACCTGAACACCTGGGTTGGCATGGCGATTGGTGATGCGCTGGATAGCGCCAGCCACCACATGCAAGGTGGTCTGTCGGTGATTGCTACCGTCGGTTCGACCGCCCCGTTCGTGGGTCTGTTCGGTACCGTTTGGGGTATCTACCACGCGCTGACGGCCATTGGTATCGCCGGTCAGGCTTCCATCGACAAAGTGGCTGGCCCGGTGGGTGAGTCGCTGATCATGACCGCTATCGGTCTGGCTGTAGCCGTGCCTGCGGTGCTGGGTTACAACTGGCTGGTGCGTCGTAACAAGCTGGTGCTGGATCAGGTTCGCGTGGTTGCTGGCCGTCTGCACGCCAGCCTGCTGAACAACCCGGTACGGTAAGCGGACATGGCCCGTTACCAGAGACTCAGCCGCGGAGGCGCGGACGACGATCAGGTGATGTCGGCCATCAACACCACGCCGCTGGTCGACGTGATGCTGGTGTTGCTGATCATCTTTCTGATCACAATTCCGGTGGTTACCCAATCCATTGATGTGAAGCTGCCCAAGCAGTCCAATATCCCCACTCAGACCAAACCTGAGAACGTGGTGCTGGCTGTGGACAAGAAGGGCGTCACTTACTGGAACGTCACCCCGGTTTCCGATGAAGAACTGGCGAAGCGCCTTGATGCTGCGGCCAAGAAAGACCCGCAGCCCGAGGTGCATATCCGTGGCGACGCTGCCGCACGTTATGGTCCGCTGGGCCGCATCGTGCTGGCGGTGCAACGTGCGGGCATCGTCAAGATTGCCTTCATTACCGAACCACCTGCCAACAATTGATCGTTGCGGCGCAGCTTGTCTGCGCCGCCCAATGGAGAACACACCATGGCCATGAATGTAGGCGGATCGGGTGATGACGATCTGATGATGGAAATCAACACCACGCCGTTGATCGACGTGATGCTGGTTTTGCTGATCATGCTGATCATCACCATTCCTATCCAGACGCACGCCGTCAAACTGGATATGCCCACCAACAACAACTCGGCCAATAACGAAAAGCCGGTGGTGGTTGAGCTGGACATCAACCCGCAGAACGAAATTCGCTGGAATGGCGAAATCGTGGGCGGCCAGGCTGATCTGGAACAGCGTCTTAAAGGCATTGCCACGATGAACCCGCAGCCCGAGTTTCATATTCGCCCTGACAAAGACGCGACGTATGACCCGGTTGCAATGGTGCTGGCCGCTTCGCAACGCCTGGGCGTGAAGAAGATCGGCATTGTGGGCGGCGAGCAATTCATCCAGTGATGAAGACGCGCCCACCGCGCTAGCAGGTCCGTGCCTGAGTGGATAGCCCACTCAGGCATTTTTTCAGGCCGCAGTTGGGGTTTGCCGCTGTTTTTGCTTAAAAAACAGGCAAGCGCCCGCGCGGTGTGTTGTGCAAAACCGCGCCACAAGAAGCGCGTCTGGCGCGCTGTCCGGCCGCGCCGTAGCGGTCCGACCCGACCGCTGCAGCCACGTCAGACAGGCCGCGTATGCGCCGCAGGTGATCCCGGCGGCCCGGTATGAAGGAAGGGGGCAATATGAATATGTACAAGGTGGCGATCGCCGCGTTGCTGAGTGCCGTCGCCATGACTGCGCACTCTGCGGCTGACCCCAACAAAGTGCTGCGCACGTCGATGAATGCGCCAGAAACGGGCCTCGACCCGGCCAGGATTTCGGACGTGCCTTCGATCACGCTGATCGAAAACATGTTTGAACCGCTGCTCTCGTATGACTACGTGGCACGCCCGGCCAAACTGGTGCCCAATACGCTGACCGCCATGCCTGAAGTCAGCAGCGACGGCCGCACTTTTACGTTTCATTTGCTGCACGGTGTGTACTTTGCGCCTGACCCGGTATTCAAGGGCCAGAAGCGCGAGCTGACCGCCGCTGATTACGTTTATTCCTTTAAACGTCTGGTCGACCCCGCCACCAGTTCGCCCAACAACTATCTGGTTTCCGGCAAGTTTGTCGGGCTGGATGAACTGGTCGAAAAATCAAAAAAAGCCGGCAAGTTTGATTACGACAGCACGGTCGAGGGCCTGAAGGCGCTGGATCGCTACACGCTGCAGATCAAGCTCAAAGGCGAAGACCCCAGCCTGCTGTTTGTGCTGACCATGCCGCAAACCGGCGCCGTGGCGCGTGAAGTCATCCAGGCGTATGGCACCGACATCATGGCGCATCCGGTCGGTACCGGCCCCTACATGCTGCAAGAGTGGAAGCAGGGCCTGAAAACCACGCTGGTGGCCAACCCCAATTTCCATCATGTCGTTTACGACTTCCATCCTGAAGCTGGCGATGAAGAAGGCGAGCGCGTGGCGCGCGAAATGAACGGCAAGACCATGCCGCAGATCGGCAAGATCGAATACAACATCTACACCGAAGAACAGCCGATGTGGCTGTCCTTCAAGAGCCAGCAGCTGGATGAGCTGTATGGCGTGCCGCAGCCGCTGATTCGGGGCGTGCTGGTAAGCGATCCGCATAATCCGCGTCGTGTGGCACTCAAGCCCGAGTACCGCAAGCTGGGCATCAAGCTCACCCGCAACTTGCAGACCGAAGTCACCTATCACACCTTCAATATGAAAGACCCGGTGCTGGGTGGGCTGAGCAAAGACAAGATCGCGCTGCGCCGTGCCATTGCCATGTCGTTTGATGAAGACCAGATCATCCGCGACATCCGCCGCAATCAGGCCGTGCGCGTGCAATACCTGATTCCGGAAGGCGTGGTGGGGCATAACCCGAACTTCCGTATCGCATATCCGTTTAACCGTCCGCTGGCCAATGCCTTGCTGGATCAGTTTGGTTACAAGATCGGCGCTGACGGTTATCGCACCTTGCCCAATGGCCAGGCGTTTTCGGTCGATTTCATGACCGACCAGGGCGCGATCGGGCGCCAGTGGAACGAGTACTGGCAAGAGGCGTTTGACTCGATCAAGATCCGCGTCAAATTCCGTGTCACGCCGTTCAACGATGCCATCAAGGCGCTGCGTAGCTGCCAGTACGGCATGTATGGCTATGCCTGGCTGGCGGATTATCCCGACGGCGAAGACTTTGTGATGCTGAACTACAGCAAGAACATTGGGGGCGAAAACGCGGCGTGCTACGCCTCGCCGCGCTACGACGCGCTGTACGAAAAAGCGCGCTACCTGAAGGACGGCCCGGAACGTAGCCAGTTGTACGACCAGATGAACAAGGTGATGGCCGAAGACACGCCGTGGATACCGGATAACACCCGTTTCCACAACCGGCTGATGCAGCCGTGGGTGCTGGGCGACATGATCCACCCGATTTTCAATTCGTCCTGGAAGTTCATGGACATCGCGCCGCACGCTGGCCAATAAAGGAGCGCAACCATGTTCGCGTATATCGTGCGCCGTGTACTGCAAATGATCCCCACGCTGTTCGGGGTGATGTTGCTGGTATTTACCCTGTTCAACCTGTTTGGCGGCGACCCGTCGCTGATCCTGGCGGGCAAGCATCTGACGCCGGAAACCCTGGCCAATATCCGGGCACAACTGGGGCTGGATCTCAGCCGCGGCCAGCAGTTCTGGATCTTTATCAAGCAGGTGCTGACGCTGGACTTTGGCACTTCGTGGAATACGCAGCAGCCGGTGGGTGACGTGATCGGCTCGCGCATCAGCGCCTCGCTTACCCTGACCGGCACGCTGCTGGTGGTGGACTTGCTGATTGCCTTGCCGCTGGCCGCGTTGGTGGCTTATTTCCGCGGTGGCGTCACCGATCGCATCGTCACCATTTGCTGCACGGTGGCCATGTCGATTTCGGCACTGGTCTACATCATTGCTGGCCAGTACTGGCTGGCCTACAAATTTGGCTGGTTTCCGGTCAGCGGCTGGAGCAATTCGTTCTGGGTCAATCTGCTGATCTACGTGCCGCTGCCCATGTTGATGGGCTTGATGGTTTCGCTGGGCCCGGATATCCGCTTCTATCGTTCGTTCTTTGTCGAAGAAATGAACCACGATTACGTCCGCACGGCGCGGGCCAAAGGCCTGAGCGAGCAACGCATCATGCTCAAACACGTGCTGCGCAATGCGCTGATTCCGGTGGTCACCACGGTCATGATGTCGCTGCCGTATTTGCTGATTGGTGCGTTGGTGCTGGAAACCTTCTTCAGCATCCCCGGCATGGGCAATGCGGTGGTACTGGCGATGCATAACAGCGACTTTCCGGTGATCAAGGCCATTACGATTTATGTCGCGCTGGCCACCATGATCTTTAACTTGCTGGCGGATCTGGTCTACAAGCTGATCGACCCGCGCGTGCAGCTCAAATAATCCGGCGGAACATCATGACAACGACTGTACAAAATGCGCCGGTGGTCCAGGCCGAGCCCAAAGTGAATACCGGTTTCTGGGCGCAGGGCTGGCGGCGGCTCAAGCGCGACAAAGTGGCGCTGATTTCGCTGTGGATTGTGGCGATCTATCTGCTGATCGCCGTAGGCGGCTGGCTGGGTCTGATCGGTGATGGCTGGCGCGAGCAGATTGCCGAGCCGTATGCCCCGCCGTCCTGGGTCAAGGCCGAGGGGGTGGATACCCTGCCGGCAGAAAAACACATCAGAAAGCCCGGCCAGAGCGATCAACTGGTGTACATGACAGCGCAAGAAGATCCGCTGGGCCCGGCGTTGGCAGAGGCGCAAAAGAATGTGGCGCAATACACCAGCGCGGTAAAAACCCGGCGTGAGTCGCTGCCGTTTGGCGCGGATTTGCGTGGCCGCGATGTCATCACCAAAACCATCAAGGGCACGTCCACTTCGGTCTTTGTCGGCGTGTTTGCCGCGATCAGCACCTTGCTGATCGGCACTGTGCTGGGCGCTTTCTCCGGCTACTTTGGCGGCAAGGTCGATGACTTTCTGAACTGGTTCTACAACGTGTTCACCTCAGTACCGGACATGTTGCTGCTGCTGTCGTTCTCGGCCGTGGCCGGGCCGGGCCTCAAGACCATTATTTGTGTGATGGCCTTGACCAGCTGGACCGGTACCTATCGCCTGGTGCGCGCGGAATACCTCAAGCTGAAAAGCCGCGAATACGTGCAGGCCGCCAGCGCCATCGGTGCCAGCGACTGGCGTCGCATGTTTATCCACATCCTGCCGAATATCTCGCATCTGCTGCTGGTGCAGTTCTCGCTGCTGACCGTGGCCATGATCAAGTACGAGGCCATTCTGTCCTTTCTTGGTTTTGGCGTGGGCGTCACCGAGGTCAGCCTGGGCTCGATGCTGGCGGAAGCACCGGCCGAGCTGGTGCAAGGCGTGTGGTGGCAAATGATCGCCGTCACGCTGGCGATGTCGGTGCTGGTCACCGCTTTCAGTTTGTTGATCGATGGTCTGCGCGATGCGCTTGACCCGAAAGCCCGCTAAGGAGCATCCGATGACTGCATCCCAAGACCTGCTCCTGCAAATCCGCAATCTCAAGGTGACGTTCCGCCAGGATGACGGCGGCACCTTCGAAGCCCTGAAAGGCATCAACTTCGATATCCCGCGCAACCGCACCGTGGCCCTGGTGGGCGAATCCGGTTCGGGTAAGTCGGTGACCTCGATGGCCATCATGCAGTTACTGCCGCCACGCCAGACGATCATCGATCCGGCCAGCCAGGTGACGTTTGAAGGCCGCGATCTGCTGGCGCTCGAAGGCGCCGAGTTGCGCAAGATGCGCGGCAAAGATATCGCCATGATTTTTCAGGAGCCGATGAGCTCGCTGAACCCGGTGTTTACCGTGGGTGACCAGATCGCGGAAACGCTGATGCTGCACGCTGGTCTCAACCGCCGCGATGCCTTCAAGCGCACGGTCGAATTGTTGACCGAAGTGGGCTTGCCCGAGCCGGAAAAGCGCGTCAAAGCCTATCCGCATGAATTGTCGGGCGGCCAGCAGCAACGCGTGATGATCGCCATGGCGATTGCCTGCGAACCCAAATTGTTGATCGCCGATGAGCCAACCACCGCGCTGGATGTGACCATCCAGAAACAGATTCTGCAATTGCTGGCCGATCTGCAGAAAAAGCACGGCATGTCGGTGCTGTTTATTACGCACGATCTGGGTCTGGTGGGCGAGTTTGCCGATGACGTGGTGGTGATGCGCCACGGCGAAATCCGCGAAGCCGGTACGGTGGAACAGATCTTCAACGCGCCCGCCAATCCGTATACCAAAGCGCTGCTCAACTGCCGGCCGCATCTGGACAGCCGCCCGCTGCGCCTGGCGGTCATCGATGATTTCATGCAGCCCGGCGGCTACGTCAAACCGGGTGAGCGCGTGCGCGGCTATGAGGCCAGCGACGAAATCATTCTGGACGTGCAGCATCTGGCCAAATCGTTTGATATCCGCCAGGGCCTGTTTGGCAAACGCCAGTTTCATGCGGTCAAAGACGTGTCGTTCCAGCTGCCGCGCGGCAAGACGCTGGGCATTGTGGGCGAATCGGGCTCGGGCAAGACTACGGTCGGTCTGACGCTGGTGCGTTTGCATCAGGCCACGGGCGGCAAGGCGCTGTTCCACGGCAAGGATTTGCTGGCGATGTCGGCGCGCGAATTCCACGAATACAAACGCCGCATCCAGATTATTTTCCAGAATCCGTATGCCTCGCTGAACCCGCGCTTTACCGTCGAGCAAATCCTGACCGAACCAATGATGTTGCACGGCATCGGCCGCGTGCAGATCGAGCGCGTCAAGATGGCCCAGGCGCTGCTGGATCGGGTGGGTTTGCCCGCGCGTTCCTTGTCGCGCTATCCGCATGAGTTTTCCGGTGGCCAACGCCAGCGGATTGCCATTGCACGTTGCCTGACGCTCAAGCCGGAAGTGCTGATTTGCGATGAATCGGTGTCCGCACTGGATGTGTCGGTGCAGGCGCAAGTGCTGAACCTGCTGCAAGAGCTGCAGGATGAATACCAGTTGTCGTACCTGTTTATCTCGCATGATCTGGCGGTGGTTAAACATATCTCCGACCAGGTGCTGGTGATGAACAAGGGCGAAGTGGTGGAGCAGGGTGATTCGGACGCAATCTATCGCGCCCCGTCGGCCAGTTACACCCGTAAATTGCTTGATTCGATTCCGACCGGCTGGCAGCCACAGCCCGCCTGAGTCATCCCCCGCGGCCCGCGCCCGCCGGAACTTTCATCGGCGGGGGCGGGCCTCAGCGTTTGCAGTTTTGCCTACCCCCACCCAGAGCAAGGAACCGTCGATGAAATTGTTCCGTCTGGCAGCGCTCAGCGTTGCCGTTTCTCTCAGTCTGTCTGCCCATGCCGCCGTCACCGAAGCCTTGACCGCCGGTGTCGACAAGAGCCAGTTCGATACCAGCGTGCGTCCGCAAGACAATGTCTTTGATTACGTGAATGGCAACTGGGTAAAGAACACCCCGATTCCGGCGGATCAATCCGCCATTGGCGCCTTCTACACCCTGCGCGATGAGAGCGAAGCCCGCTCGAAGACGCTGCTGGAAACCGCCATGGCCAGCGCGCAAGCGCCGGGTTCGGACGAACAGAAGATCGCCGATCTGTATCGCAGCTATATGGACGAAGCACGGCTGGAAAAACTGGGTGCGGCGCCGGTCAAACCGGCACTGGCGCAAATCGACCAGATTGCCAACCTGCATGAACTGTTTGCCACGCTGGGCAAGCTGCAATACGTGTCGATCGACCTGCCGCTGAATATCAGCGTGGGCCAGGATCCGGATGACGCACGCCGGTATGAAGTCAGCATCAATCAGGGCGGGCTGGGCTTGCCGGACCGCGATTACTATCTGAGCGACGATGCCCGCTTTGCCAAAGCGCGCGAGGCTTATGTCGTCTATCTGACCCGGTTGTTTAGCCTGGCGGGCGAAAAGACCCCGGCCGAGCAGGCTAAAACCGTGATGGCGCTGGAAACCGCCATCGCCCAGGTGCAGTGGACCAACGTGGAAAACCGCGATCCGATCAAAACGCACAATCCGCGCAACCGCGCTGCCTTGCCCAAGACCGCACCGGACTTTGACTGGAATACCTGGCTGGATAACGCGGGCCTGACCTCGCTGGCGCAAGTTGATATCAGCCAGCCGAACTACACCGAAGCGCTGGGCCAGTTGCTGAAAAAACAGCCGCTGAGCACCTGGCAAAGCTATCTGAAGGCGCGCACGCTGGATGCCGCTGCACCGCTGCTGTCCAAAGAGTTTGTCCAGGCCCACTTTGCCTTGCATGGCACCGCGTTGACGGGCACCACCGAACAACGCGCACGCTGGAAGCGCGGCGTGTCGGCGGTGAATGGCTCGCTGGGCGATGCGCTGGGCAAGCCGTGGGCGGCCGCGTACTTTCCGCCGGAATCCAAAGCCCGGATGGAAGCACTGGTGGGCAATCTGCTGAAGGCCTATCAGCAAAGCATTGAAACGGTAAGCTGGATGTCGCCACCGACGCGCGTGCAGGCGCAGAAAAAGCTGGCGGCCTACACCACCAAAATCGGTTATCCGAGCAAATGGCGCGATTACAGCGCGCTTGAAATCAAAGCCGATGATCTGTTCGGCAATATGACGCGCTCGGCCGCCTATCGCTACCAGTACGACCTGAACCGCCTGGGCAAGCCGGTGGATCGCACCGAGTGGGGCATGTACCCGCAAACCGTTAACGCCTATTACAACCCGGCGATGAACGAAATCGTGTTCCCGGCCGCCATCCTGCAAGCGCCGTTCTTTAATGCCAAAGCGGACGATGCGGCCAACTATGGCGGCATTGGTGCCGTAATCGGCCACGAAATCAGCCACGGTTTTGATGACCAGGGCAGCCAGTACGATGGCGACGGCAATCTCAAAAACTGGTGGACGCCGGCTGACCGCACCGCGTTTGAAGCGCTGACCAGCAAGCTGGTGGCACAGTACGACGCCTACGAGCCGCTGCCGGGCAAACATGTAAACGGCAAGCTGACGCTCGGCGAGAATATTGCGGACCTGTCTGGCCTGCAAATTGCCTATAAAGCCTATCACCTGTCGCTGAATGGCAAGCCTGCGCCGGTGATTGATGGCCTGACCGGCGATGAGCGCTTCTTCCTTGCTTTTGCGCAAATCTGGCGCGGCAAGATGCGCGATGCGGCGCTGCTGAAGCAAGTGGCGACTGATCCGCATTCGCCCATGGCGTTCCGTGCCATCGGCGCGTCGATGAACAGCGATGGCTTTGCCGAAACCTTTGGCACCAAGCCGGGCGACAAGATGTACAAGGCACCGCAAGACCGTATCCACATGTGGTAAGCACCGGCAGGAGCAGGCATGGACTTTGAAGGTTTGATTGCACAAGGCTGGAAAGACCATGCCCGCAACCCGGCGGAGGTCGCGCGCAGTATTAGTGAGGCCCAGCCCGCCACGCCGGAGCAGGCCGCCGCGTTGTTACGCTTGGGCAATCATGTGCTGGGCGAGCATCTGAATGACTGGGAAGGCGCGCTGGGTCTGGCCGAGCGCGTGGCTGCCGGGTTTGCCGATGACTTTGCCGAAGACGGCACTGAAATTCCTGGCATCGCCGAAATGCTGCAGTTCTTGATTGTGGCGCAGACGCTGGATGGTGACCGCATGGCGGCGCTCAGCAATCAACATCGTTTGCACGCGCTGTCGCCCAGCCAGGCCAGCCTGCGCCAGCTCAAACTGAGTGGCCAGTTGCCCGGCCCGCTGGTGCGCGCGGGGCGCTTTGAAGAAGGCGCAGCCATTTACCGCGGCCTGTTACTGCCGGCCCGCCAGCAGAACGACAGCGGCGTGCAGCGCCATATCGCCATCGTCAGCAACAACCTGGCGACTGCCCTGCTGGAACTGCCGACGCGTACGCCGCAGCAAGCGGCTTTGATGCAGGAAGCCGCGCAGGTGGCGCTGGAGTTCTGGTTACGTTGCGGCACCTGGGTCAATCACGAGCGCGCACTGTATCTGCAAGCGCTGGTGGCCAATGCCGTCAATCAGGCGCAACAAGCGTTGCAGTACGCCGATCAGGCACTGGCGCTGATTGCGGCACATGGCGCCGAGCCGGTCGACCAGGCGTTTATCTTGCTGGCGCGGGCCCATGCTTTGCGCGTCTTGGGCAATCCCGAAGGCTACGGCCACGCGCTGGCCGATGCGCAAACGCTGGCTGATGCTTTTGACGATGTCGATCTCAAAACCTGGTATGCCGAAGAAAAGGCTCGCGCCGTCGGGGCGCCGCTCGCGGTTTGAGCCGCTGGCACATTGTCTGTTTGAGTACACAGCGGAGCGCCGCACTTTGACCCGTCCTACCCGGGCTGGCACAGTCGTCGCTTGTTTATTTGTTATCTGAACGTAACCGACGCCGGTTGCGTTTGTTTCGCCCAAAAGGCCGCGCATCATGACCGATCTGAACAATCCCTTGCTGCAAGCGTGGAATACGCCGTGGCAGATTCCGCCGTTTGCCGAAATCCAGCCGGCGCACTTTGCGCCCGCGTTTGCGGTGCTGTTTGCCGAGCATCTGGCTGAAGTCGACGCCTTGGCCGCGCAGAGCGAGGCCCCGACTTTTGAAAACACCGTCGCTGCGTTTGATCGCGCTGGCCGCAAACTGCAAGCGGTGCGTTTTACCTTTGAGAACCTGACCGCCTCTGAGTCTCCGGCTGAACTGCAAGCCGTCGAGCGCGAGATGGCGCCGTTGCTGGCGCAGCATTACAGCCAGGTCTCGATGCATGCCGGTTTCTTCGCCCGCCTCAACGCGGTGTATCAGCAAGCCGATCAGCTTGATCTGTCGGAAGAACAGCGCCGTTTGCTGAAAGCCTTCCACAAGGATTTCGTGCGCACCGGCGCTTTGTTGCAGGGTGCGGATCGCGCCCGCTTTGCCGCCATCGTGTCGCGGCTGGCCGATCTGCAAACGCAATTCGGTCAGAACGTATTGGCGGATGAAGCTGAATTCAAACTGGCGCTGCATGGCGAAGCCGATATGGCCGGTCTGCCGGACTGGTTGCGCCAGGCCGCCCACAGCGCCGCGCAAGAACGTGGTGTCGACGGCCATGTGATTACGCTGTCGCGCTCGTCGGTGGTGCCCTTCCTGACCTTCTCCACCCGCCGCGATCTGCGCGAAGCCGCCTGGCGCGGCTGGACCACACGCGGCGAGCATCCCGAACGCAATAACACCCCGATCGCGCGCGAAATCCTGACCCTGCGCATCGAACAAGCGCGTTTGCTCGGCTATGACAGCTTTGCTGATTACGCGCTGGCCAACCGGATGGCGGGCAAGCCCTCGGCCGTGTACGAATTGCTGCGCCAGGTGTGGGAGCCCGCCAAAGCACGCTGGGCCGAAGAACGTGCCGCCCTGGTCGAACAAGCCGCCGCGCTGGGCGAGCCGACCGATATCCAGCAATGGGACTGGTTTTACCTGGCCGAAAAAGTCCGCGCTGCACGCTTTGCGCTGGAAGACGCGGAGGTCAAACCGTATTTCAGCCTCGACGCCATGCTCGAAGCCGTCTTCGATTGCGCACATCGCTTGTTCGGCCTGAGTTTCCACGAGCGTCACGACGTTGCGCTGTATCACCCGGACGCCCGCTTCTGGGAAGTCAGCCGCAATGGCGCGGTGATGGGCTTGTTTATCGGCGACAACTACGCGCGGCCGAACAAACAAGGCGGCGCATGGATGCATACCTTCCGCGTGCAGCACCGCAATGGCAGCGAGTCGCTGCCTATCGTCATCAACAACAACAACTTTGCCAAAGGCGGCGATGGCCCGACTTTGCTGAGTTTTGATGACGTGCGCACGCTGTTCCATGAATTTGGCCACGGCCTGCACGGCCTGCTGTCGAACGTCACCTACGCACGCTTGTCCGGTACCGATGTGCCGCAAGACTATGTCGAGCTGCCGTCGCAATTGCTGGAAAACTGGGCGCTGGTCCCCGAGGTGCTGGCCCAGCACGCCCGCCATTGGCAAACCGGCGAGCCCATCCCGGCCGCGTTGGTGGAGCGCATCCGCGCTTCGCAAACGTTTAATCAGGGCTTCGAGACCGTGCGCTACACCGCCAGCACCTTGATCGACCTGGCGCTGCATTTGCAGGAAGACCCCAGCCAGATCGATATTGGCGTATTTGAAGCGGAAGAACGTGAGCGCCTGGGCGTGCCGCATGAAGCCGGTATGAATCACCGCCTGCCGCACTTCCGCCACATCTTTACCGGCGACGCTTATGCCGCCGGTTACTACGTGTATATGTGGGCTGAGGTGCTGGAGGCCGAGGCGTTTGATGCCTTTGACGAAACCGGCGACGCCTTTAACCCGGCGCTGGCAGAAAAGCTGTATCGCTATATCTACAGCGCGGGCGACAGTCGTGAACAGCGCGCGGCATTTGCCGCCTTCCGTGGGCGCGAGCCGCAAGCCGGGCCGATGCTGCGTAAGCGCGGATTGTTGACCGCCGCCTGATCTGCGCCAGGCCCTGCCTGGGCCAGAAACCCGGCGCCACGCCTGCTGCGTGCCGCCGGGTTTTGTTTTTGCTGCGCCGCTGGCGGCGCGCCCATGTCGGTGCTTACATGCGCTTGGCCCGCGCCCGGGCGTGGCCCGCCTTGCCGATGGCCTTCCATTTCTGCCCCGCCTCCTGCCGTTGCAATACCGTCATCTGGCTGCGCCGGATCTCGCGCAGCAGCTTGTGATAATTGCGCAGCCGATCCGCATCCACCGCATCGCGCACCGCGCAGCCCGGTTCGTCCTGATGCTGGCAATCACGAAAGCGGCACAGCGGCGCCAGTGCATCGATATCGGCAAAACTGGCGCTGACATCGTCGACATCCGCATCCGCACGCCAGGTGCGCAAACCGGGCGTATCAATCACGCAGGCGCCGCCAGGCAAACGATGCAAAGAACGCGCGGTGGTGGTGTGTCGACCGCGGCTATCGCCTGCACGCACTGCGCCGGTGATCTGGCTGCTGGTGTCGAGCAGGGTATTGGTCAGCGTGGATTTGCCGGCGCCGCTGGAACCCAACAGGACGAGGGTCTGCCCATCACCCAGCCACGGCGCCAACTCAGCCCGTGCCTGACCGGACAAACCATTCAAGGCGACCAGGGGCACTGACGCGGGCAGACGGGCGCGCAATTCGGCAATGCGCTCCGGCACCTGTTGGCCAATATCTGCCTTGCTGAGCACCACCACCGCCTGTACCCCGGCCGCGTGGGTCAAGGCCAGATAGCGCTCCAGCCGACGCGGGTTGTAGTCGTGATCCAGGCCCATGACCAACAAAGCGGTATCGACATTGCTGACCAAAGGCTGGCGACTGCCATCGCTGGCGCGCCGCGCTAACTGGCTGAGCGGCGGTACCCGGGCGGCAATCCAGATTTCGGTCAGGGCATTGGTTTGCGCCAACGCCCAGTCCCCTACCGCCAACGGCGTTCCTGCGCGCTGCAAATCGGCCGCCAGCCACGGCAGGATGCGCGCGTGATGCTCGGTCAGGCCGTCGTGCACGGTCAGTTGGTCGCGCTGGATTTCAATCACGCGTGCCAGATGGACGTCGGGCAGGGCGGCTTCAGGCAGGGCGTAAACATGGTTAATCAAACTCTGGCTCAGGCCGATGGCCTGCAAACGAGCGTATTCAATCGCAATCATGATGTGCGTCATTCCACGTTTATGCGCTCGCACAGTGGCGAGCGAACACTACGCCAGACGTGGCAAAGGCATCACGTGGGCATAGCAGCAAAAGTGAGAAGTCGGCAGGCCGCGACCAGGCGCTGCGTCCGCAATCAAGTTGCGAGCGGCACCGCGCTGTGAGGAATCAGTGCGTGTGGGTAACGCGCGTTTGCTTATGCCAGCAAGGCCACAAACAAAAAAACGAGCGCCCGATCAGGCAGCGGCCGACAGGAGGGTGTGATCAGCTTGAGCCATGGCAATCTCCTGTGGACGTGGGGGAAAAGAGCGGCCAGTCTGCGCGGCGCTGACGAAGTGCGTCAAGGATGCGTACGCAGACCGGCGTATTTTTGCGACAGTGAGAATGGGCCGCGCTCAACGCATCAGTGCGCGAAAACGCGGCGAACCGTCGGGCAAATCGCCATGAAACATATCCGCTGGCCGCACCCACAGCGCCCGCGCGTGGGGCCACAAATGCTCGTAAACCGTCATAGCCTCGCCTGTTTCAGAATGAGTGGCCGTACCCAGTTCGCGGTAAAAACCGCCTTTGTAGTGTTGGTGGGTGGCAAGTTGGCGTGCTTCGGATTCGGTCATGACAGACGGCCCGCAAAGGTCAAAACGCGCATCATGGCGGCTGCTGCGCGGCGCCGCAAGCATGGCTTATACGTCGCGTCATAGCAGTTGGTGACTAAAACACAAGCTGTTGATTTATATCAATTATTAAGAATGTTCTGCTACTCCGCTCGTCTTTCCAGAATACAGAAATACGCTGTCTAAAACGGTCAGCTGCGTACGCTGCAAAGGTTGTGCCCGTAACCAACCTGTGGAGTGCAGTCATGAAAATCTCGACCTTGATCGGCGGTACCGCTTTTGCAATGTGCATGAGCGGCGCGTGGGCTAACAGCTTTTATCTGAGCATCAGCGGCGTACAAGGCAACGCGGCGCTGGCCAAACCGCCAGCCGATGCACCCAGCGGCTTGTTTGGCATCAGCAGCTTTGCGTGGGGCGTTACCAACAACGTCAGCACCGGCGTGGGTGGCGGTGGCAGCGCCGGCAAAGCCAGCGGCGCCAAATTAAGCTGGAGCCAAAGCCTGGGCAGCTCGTTTATTGATCTGCTCAAAGATAGCGTCAGCGGCAAACACGTGCCCGAAGCCAACCTCTACATCCTGGGCGCGGGTGAGGCCAAAAATACGCCGTTGTTCGAGATGTCGTTTGACGATGTGCTCATCTCGTCGCTGCAATTAACTGGCGCGAATGGTGCGGCGGCGGTGGCCGGGGCGTTTGCGTGGAATGTGGTCACCATCAAACAATGGACGCAAAACCCGGACGGCAGCATCGGCGACCCGCGCAGCGTCACCTGGAACCTCAGCAAAAACACCATCACCGGCAATAGCGATGTGCTGGCGTCCTTCTTCGCCTTCGAAGCCGCCGCCCCGGTGCCGGAGCCCGAAACCTGGGCTTTGATCGGGCTGGGCGCTGTGGCGCTGACGGCGCGGCAATGGCGACGCAGCAAGGCATTGACGGCATAAGCCAGAAGACGCGTTGCCCCTGCGGGGGCAACGTTTTCAACATTACGATCCGTCAGCCAAACGCTTGATTACCTTGATATGGCGCTTGATGATCCGCTCGGCCAATTCCTCGCACGTGGGTAATACGCCCGGTTGTGAGCCGAGAACAGGGGGATTCTCTGCACGATATTCGTGCGCATTTGCAGAAGTGATTTTGGGTCTATTGGATACGGGCTTAAGCCCATAATCGGCGGCAGTTTTTTTCATGTTGGTGTATCGGGGAAATGCTGGAGCCCAAGTCTTGCATGTACTTGCCGCTTAGCCCTGAGAATTCCGCGGCACTTTGCCGTCGCAGTGCATTCCGTCTTTATGCGATCAGCAAGAAAACCTGGTTCGATCTACCCCACCACAACCACGCCCACCCGCCGTTGCGCAGCAACAAGGCAACGCCACAGGCACGCCAGCGGCATCTCCTGAGCGCGAGAAGGTAGGAGACCGGGTTTATGGGCTCCGACTGAACGTCGCGTCCGCGGAGCGGCAGCTGCAAATCCTGGTTATGCAGACGGTTAGTCTCGGCTTTTGACCTTATCCCTTCTGCGCAGCTTTATCGCGCGGAGGGTCGCCTTTCTTTTGGTTACTTTGCTTTGGCGAGACAAAGAAAAGTGACGTGCTCCCGGGCACCCCCGGGTATCAAAAATGCGCCGCAGGCTAAGCGGTTAAGGTCTGTTCGGCATATGCCGAACGTCAAAAATGCGCCGCAGGCAAAGACTTTGCCTGGTTTTCCCAATTACGCGGCCACCCGCCCCATCCGATCCACAATCCGCGCCAACGCCCGGATCGCCCGCTCCACCTCGGGCGTATACGGCAGCCCCACGCTCAGCCGGATAAAGTGATCAAACCGTGTCGAATTGGAAAACATCATCCCCGGCGCAATGCGGATGCCCTGATCCAGCCCGCGCTCAAACACCTCGCGTGAGGAAATCTGGTCGGGCAGTTCCACCCACAGCCCCAGCCCGCCAGAAGGCACGCTCAGCCGCGTTTCTTCCGGAAAATACGCCGCGACTGCATCGGCCAGTTGCAAGCGCTGGGTGCGCAGATGCTGACGCAGGCGGCGCAGATGGCGCTCGTACGCGGGTGTGGCCATATAGTCGGCCAGCACCAGTTGGTTAAGCGCCTCGTTGGGCCGCGTCTGTGCGTATTTCAGCATCTGGCAGCGCGCCAGCCATTTGCCCGGCGCAATCCAGCCCAGGCGCATGCCCGGCGACACCACCTTGTGCAGCGAGGCGCAATGGATGACGTTGCCGCTTTTGTCCCAGGCTTTAAGCGCGCGCAGCGGCACGTCGTCGTTGGTGAGCGACGAATAGGTGTCATCTTCGATCAGCGCAATGTCGCGCTGCTCGCACCACGCCACCAGCGCTTGCTTGGTGGTATCGGGCATGATGCTGCCCAAGGGATTCTGGAAGTTGGGGACCACCACCACGGCTTTCAGATCGGGATAGGTTTCCGCCGCGCGTTGCAATGCTTCCAGCGACATGCCGGTTTGCGGGCTGGTGGGGATTTCCAACGCGCGCATGCCCAGCGTTTCCAGAATCTGCAGCAAGCCAAAGAAAGTGGGCGACTCTACCGCAATCACATCGCCCGGTTGCGCCACTGCGCGCAAGGCCAGGTTGAGCGCCTCGACGCAGCCGTGTGCCACGATAATGTCATCGGCAGTGAGCTGCATGCCGTGCGTGAGCGCGCGCTGCGCCAGTGTGCGGCGGAACGACATCTCACCGTTGTGCGGCGCGTTCTCGCCAAACAGCATCGGCTTTTGCCGCAGCACGCGTTGGGCGGTGCGGCTGAGTGCCTCGTTGGGATACAGCGCCGGCGCACCGCAGGCACCGCCCAGGTTGATCTGTACCTCTGCTTGCAGGCTACGCGCGGTGACGGCGGAAACACGTTCGTGGATACCCACGTATTGCGCTGGATCGGCAATTTGTTGGGTCGGCTCGATGGCCGGCGCTAATGCGCGAGTGCGGGCGCGTACAAAATAGCCTGAGCGCGGTCGCGCTTCGAGCACGCCTTGTTGTTCCAGTTCGCGGCAGGCTTGCAACGCCGTCGACAAGCTCACGCCGTGACGTGACATCAGCGTGCGCACGCTGGGCATGCGTGCACCCACCGCGAGAGTGCCGTTGTCGATGGCGTTGAGATAGTGGTTCGCCAGTTGGCGATAGAGCGGGAGAGGGTCCATGCGGCTCATTATCAGTCGCCGTCAGCTCACCACACACATACAGATAATTTGAGATTGGACCGGAACAGATGGCGTATTCCATCGGCATTACGCCATCTGTTGCGGCTGGCGCGCGGTTAGCGCATCTGCAAGCGGCTGCGCTGCTGGCCCTGCGCATCAAAATTGGCGTCATCCAGCCAGCGCTCAAACTCGGTCTGCAGGGCGGGCCATTCGCTGTCGATAATCGAATACCAATCGGTATCGCGATTGCGGCCTTTGTTGACGGTGGCCTGGCGGAAAGTGCCCTCGAAGGTAAAACCCAGTCGCTCGGCCGCGGCTTTGGAAGGCAGATTAAGGCTGTTGCACTTCCATTCATAGCGCCGATAGCCCAGCGCGAACGCGTTGCGCATAAACAGGAACATCGCCGCCGTCGCCAGCTTGCTGCGTTGGAGCGCGGGCGCAAAACTGAGCCAGCCGATTTCGATACTGCCCGCGTCCGGCGCGATGCGCAGATAAGCCGCCATGCCCAATGCCTTGCCGCTGGCGGCGTCGACAATGGCGTAATACTGCGGATCGCGCGCGGTCTCGCGGCTGCGCACGCAATCGACAAAAGCGGCTTGATCGGCGAAGGGGCCGACGGTCAGGTAGGTCCAGGTTTTGCCTTGCGGGTCAGCCAGAAACGCCTGCCACAAACTATCGGCGTGCTGTGCGGCGTTGAGCGGTTCCAGCCTGCAGCCGTAGCCGCTGATGAGTTCATGCGGCGGATGCACCGGCGGCTTCCAGTCAGGGACGGCAACGCCGAGTGGTTGACCGAATTCGTTGGTGTACGTGGGCATGCAGGCACCGGCAGCAATGAGAGAGCGGCCAGTCTAGCAGCGGCACGGCGGGCTGCATCGGTACAGATGGGCCCGCCTGGCCGTGATACAGCTGCCGCTCAGACGCCGATGGCCGCCAACATCAAGAAGGCGGCAAACAACACAAAATGCGTCAGGCCTTCGATGGCATTGGTTTCGCCGTCATGCAGGTTGATGGCCGCCGCCAGCAAGGTCAGCAGTGCCATCACCGTTTGCACGGGCGTCAGCGCCATAAAGATCGGTTCGCCGCGGATCAGCGCCAGGCCCTCGATCACCGGCACGGTCAGAATCACGGTCGATAGCGAGGCACCGAGCGCAATGTTCACCACGCCTTGCATGCGGTTGCCCAAGGCGGCGCGCAAGGCGGTCAGGATTTCCGGGCTGGCCGAAATCACCGCCACCACCAGCGCCGCGGTAATCGGCGGCACGCCCGTGCCTTTAAGCCCTGAATCCAGCAGCACCGCCATCGCTTCAGCCAGCACGCCTATCAACACCAGACCTGCAATCATGATCGCGGCCGAGGCTTTGACATTGCCGTGCTCGCCTTCTTCTTCGGCGTGGCCGTGTTTGCTGCCGTATTTGTAATTGAAGAAATACGAGTGTTTGCCGGTTTGCAGGCGCAAGAACATCGCGTACATCACCACCATCACGATGATGGTAAACACCGACCATGCGCGCCAGTGCGGCTCGGGGATGAACTCGGGCACGATCATCGACACGCCCATGGCCGTCAGGATCATCACCACATAGGTATTGCCGGAATCCAGGTTGTACGGTTGCTCGCCGTGCTTAAGCCCGCCGAGGATGGCGGCCAGACCCAGAATGCCGTTGATATCGAGCATCACCGCCGAATACACCGTGTCGCGCATCAGCGTGGGCGAGGGCGCGTGGCTGAGCATGATGGCCAGGATGACCACCTCCACCAGCACCGCCGACAGCGTCAGAATCATCGTGCCGTAGGGTTCGCCGACTTTTTCGGCCAGTACTTCGGCGTGGTGCGCCACGCGCAAGGCGGCCAGCAAGATGGCGCCAATCAACACCACCGCGCCAATCAATGCGGGCGTCTGGCCCATATTTAGTAGCGTGTGTTCCAGCGGATACGCCACCAGCGCGACAATCAGCGCCAGTAGCAGAAACTTCTCTTGTTTCAGGGCAAGCATGGATGCGAGTTTTCCGGACGATAGACAGGGTGATGGCCGCTGGTTGCGGCTCTGCACAGCAGTGTAGGGGGCGGCCTGTTACCCGGCAAATGCGACGTGTTACGTGCGCGGCCCGCCCGGTCAGCAGCCGGGCCCGGCTCTTGGTCCCACATAGTTAGTCCCACATATCGCGCATGCTGCTTTTCAGATCCACCAGCGCCTGCCGGCCCTGCGGCGTTTTCTCGGCGTTGTATTCCGGAATCGGCCAGGCTTTGCGGCCAAACAAGGGCGTCAGGCTTTCCGGGATAAACCGCGTCCGCCCGGCAAACACATGCTGATCGCCATAACGGCTTTGCTGACCGATATAAAAACGCTGCGGCACGATGATTTCGAGATGATCTTTGGCCCGCGTCATCGCCACATAGGCCAGGCGCCGTTCTTCTTCGATTTCGGCCTCGCTGCCGGTGGCCAGGTCGGACGGCAAACACCCATCGACCGCGTTGAGCAGATATACCGCGTTCCATTCCTGGCCTTTGGCGGAATGGATGGTCGACAGGATCAGATAATCCTCGTCGATCAGCGGCGGGCCGGCTTCATCGCTGGTGGCGTCGGGCGGATCGAGCGTCAGTTCGGTCAGAAAGCGTTGGCGGCTGGGGTAGGTGGCGGCGATGCGCGCCAGTTGGTCGATATCGCCCTGGCGAATCGCGGCATCTTCGTAGTTGTGCGCCAGCAACGGCGCATACCAGGCGCAGACGCTGTCAAATTCAGCGGGCCACGGCGTGCCGCCGGGCAAGGTGGCCTGCGCCAGTTGCTGAAAGCGCGCCCAATGTTCGCTGGCCGCGCCCGGCACATCCAGATGCAGAATGCCGTCCAGCACGTCTTGCATGCTGGCTAGCGCATCGAGCATGTTCGACGCGGTTTTGGGGCCGACACCGGGCAGCATTTGCAGCACGCGAAAACCACAAACGCGATCGCGCGGGTTTTCCAGCCAGCGCAGCACCGAGATCACATCCTTGACGTGGCTGGACGCCAGAAACTTGAGGCCGCCAAACTTAACGAACGGCACATTGCGCCGCGTCAGTTCGATCTCCAGCCGCGCGCTGTGATGCGAGGCGCGAAACAGCACCGCCTGGTTTTTAAGCGAGATGCCGGCTTCGCGCCGGTCCAGGATTTGCTGCGCCACGTACGCGGCCTGATCGACCTCATCGCCTACCGTCACCAGCAGTGGTTTCTCGGCGCTTTCGCGCTTGCTCCACAGCGTTTTGCTGAACAGTTCGTTGGAGAGGCCGATCACCGCATTGGCGGCTTCGAGGATGGGTTGGGTGGAACGGTAATTCTGTTCCAGCTTGATCACCTGCGCGGGCGGCGAAAACTGTTCAGGAAAATCCAGAATATTGCGCACCGTCGCGCCGCGGAAGGCGTAGATCGATTGCGCATCGTCGCCCACCACGGTCAGGCCGCGGCCATCGGGCTTGAGCGCCAGCAGCACGGTGGCTTGCAGCGGATTGGTGTCTTGATATTCATCGACCAGGATATGGTCAAAGCGCGTGCCCAGTTCCTCGGCAATCTGCGGCACTGCCACCATGCGCGCCCAATACAACAGCAGATCGTCGTAATCGAGCACGTTTTGCGCTTGCTTGGCTTCGACGTAACCGCGAAACAGGCGCTTGAGTTCGTTTTCCCACTCGACGGCCCAGCTGAAACTGCGTTGCAGCACATCGGCCAGCGGCGCGCGCGTGTTGATGACGGCGGAGTAGATGGCGAGGCAAGTGGCCTTGGCCGGAAAGCGTTTTTCTTTGCTGGCCAGGCCCAGTTCGTTGCGTACCAGGTTCATCAGATCGGCCGCGTCTTCGCGATCATGGATGGTAAAGCTCACATCCAGCCCGATCTGCGGCGCGTATTCGCGCAGCAAGCGCGCGCCGATGCCATGGAAAGTGCCCGCCCAATTCAGTTTGATTTGCGCCAGCCGCGCGTGCGTATTGCCGATCTGGCGCACGATGCGCTCGGCCCGGCGCGCCATTTCTTCGGCGCCGCGACGCGAGAAGGTGAGCAGCAAAATTGAATCGGGCGCCGCGCCTTCGATCAGCAAATGCGCCACGCGATGCGCCAGCGTGTTGGTTTTGCCCGAGCCTGCCCCCGCGATCACCAGCAGCGGGCCGTTGCCTTTTTCTGCCGCGGCGGGGCCGGTGCCAAACTCGGCGGCACTGCGTTGTGCCGGGTTCAGGCGATCCAGATAGTGGGGAGCGAGCGTAGCGGTATCAGACACGGCGATAGACATTATCGTAAGCGGCAACGGCGCATTATAGAACGCTTGTTCTCTGATCGGCGCACCATCGGGCGGGCGACGCGGCATTGCTGACATTGCGGCGCGCTGGTTACAAAAAACGCGCCACGTCGGGTGCTTTGTGGATGGACTGGTGCGTCCAGTCTTAGCAGAATGGGCGTTTTGCAGAACAGCGCCTTACGGCACAAGGTCATCACATGGGTGAGAAGAAACGCAAACTGGCCGCAGGCAATGTCGCGGTCGCCACCGGCCCCGCAGAGCGCGCGCAACAAGTGGTGGTACAAGGTTTGCAGGTGCATCGCCAAGGGCGGCTGGCCGATGCGCTGGCGCTTTATCAAAAAGCGCTGACCATCAAGCCCGACCACGCCGAAGCCATCCATTACCAAGGCCTGGCGCTGGCTAGCATGGGCCAGGGCGCAGTGGGCGCAGCTTTGTTGCAGAAGTCGCTGGCGCTGGCACCCGACCATGCCGAATTCCATTTCAATACCGCGCAGTTTCTGCGCCCGCATGACCCGTTTGCTGCGGCCACGCATTTCTATCGCGCCCATGAAATCGCCCCAGCCGACCCCCTGTATGCGCTGGGCTACGCCGAACATTTGCTGACCAAACCCGACGCCCCGGCCGCGCTCGAGGTGTTGCTGAGCACCGCGCGGCTGGCGATGGAAGACTTTGCCCTGGCCGAGCGTATTGTGGCGCTGGCGTACGAGCTGGACCAGGTCGAAATCGCCAGCGAATTTGCCGCCCGCGCGCGCACGCTGAAGCCCGAAGACGAAGGCAAATTCCGCGTCGGTTTTGCGCGCCCGCAAGCGGGCGTCAAGCCGGTGGAGACCACCTTGTCGGCGGCTGATTTAAAAGCCGATATGGATGACGCACAGCTGGCGCAGTTTGTGGCCGAGCGCGATCTGCATGTGATTGATAACGTCATGGCGGACCCCGTGGCATGGCGTGAACACGCGCTGGCGCAAGAATTCCATGCCCAGGTTTATGCCGGGCAAAACTATCCTGGCGTGCAAACCGAAGGCCAGCCGGCCGAAGCCACCATGCAGTTGTTGGCCAATGTGCTGGGCCGCACCGTCAAATGGTCGTCGCCGGATAACGGTGCGTTTCGAGTCAGCTTTGCGGAATCGGAAGCGCGCACCGATATCCACATCGATAACGAAGCCGAAGATGGCAGCCGCTGCTACGCCGCCGTGCTGTATCTGAACGCGCCCGAGCATTGCCATGGCGGCACCATGTTCTGGCGGCATCAGGAAACCGGCTGGCAAAAGCGCCCGCTGGATAGTGAACTGGCCGCAGCGGGCTACGCGGGGCTGGCCGATTTCCATGCGCGCTGCTTATCCAACGACCGCAGCCAGCCGTTTAACGAACTGGCCGCCCGCCGCGCCACGTGGACGCCCACCGCTGAGCTGCCGATGCAATCCAACCGGCTGGTGACGTATCGCGGCGATTACTATCACTCGCTGAGCAATGTGTTTGGCTCGACCATGCAGGATGGGCGACTGGTGCAGCTGTTTTTCTTTGATGTGGTTTGATGGCTGCGCCGGGTTCGACGCAAATTTGAGCAACGTTGCCTTGGGTGGCTACGGTTTGCGTTTGGCGCGCGGGTGGGTGCTGTCGTAGGTTTTGGCCAGCACTTGCCAGTCCAGATGCGTATAGACCTGGGTGGTCGATAGATTCTGGTGCCCCAGCAATTCCTGCACCGCGCGCAGATCGCCCGAGCTTTGCAGCAAATGGGTGGCGCAACTGTGGCGTAGTTTGTGCGGGAATAACGGTTCGGTCAGCCCCAGCCGTTCTTCCCACGTTTTAAGTCGCGCGCGCACGGCGCGGGTGGTCAGACCTTTACCCAGCTTGCTGACAAACACGGTGGTGCAATCGGGCGACGCCCATAGCCCGCGATAGCTCAGCCAGTGCTGCAGCGCCTCGATTGCTTTGCTGCCGATGGGCACCTGGCGGGTTTTATTGCCCTTGCCGGTTACGCGGGCCAGGCCGCTGCGCAAGTCCAGATCCGGCAAGCTGATGCTCACCAGCTCCGACACCCGCAAGCCCGAGGAATACGCCAGCTCGCAAATGGCCTTGTCGCGCGCTGAAATTGTGTCGTCGTCGGGCAGATGGTCGAGCAAACCGGCGGCGCTGTCGGTGCTCATGGTTTTGGGCAGGCGCTGGCGCTTTTTGGGTGAGCGTACGCTGGCGGCCGGATTGGCGGCCCATCCCAGATCGCGCGTCATCAGCTTGAAGAACGTACGCCACGCCGATAGCGCGCGGCCTATCGTATAAGCGGACAGATTGCGCGACGCCAATTGCCGCACAAAGGCGCGGATTTCCAGCGGGCCGAGCTTGGATAGCTCGCGCTCGCCCGCCAGTTCGATCAGCAACTGCAAATCGCGCGCATACGCCTGGCGCGTGTGCGCACTGGCGCCGCGTTCACCGCTCAGGTAGCGATCAAAGCGGGCCAGCAGATCGGCGTGCATGCTGCTTATTCGGCCACGGGCAGCGTGGTGCTGACCGGCGCGGTGTGCGGTACCACGCGGCGCACTGCGGCGGACACCAGCTCGGACAGGCGCTGCAAATACAGCGTGCCCATATCGGGGTAAAAGCGCTCGGCGTCCGGGCTGGCCATCACCATAATGCCGAACGGTTCTTCGCCGGTTTTAAGCGCAAACAGCGCAAACGAACGCAACTCGACGCCTTCGTCTTCAAACCAGGCCGTCACTTCATCCGTCACATACGGGCCGCAATACGGCGACACCAGATTGGCGGCCAGCTTGTGCACGGCTTCGGCCACCGGGGCAAATTCGCGCAGATGGCGGTCGGACGTGGGCAGCCACAAACGTAATGCCACATGCGGCACCAGAAAGCGTTCTTTCAGATGGTATTCCAGCGTGCCGATAATGCTGCCGAGGTCATCGGCCTGCATCAGGCTTACCGTCAGGCCATGCAGCATGTCCGAGATGACGTCGTTTTCTTCACCAAATTGCAGCAGCTCGCCCAGACGTACTTCCAGCGCGCGGTTTTTGTCGCGCAGCGTTTGCAACTGGCGCTCGGCCAGCGAGACCGCCTGGCCATGGTGGCTGTGCGGCACAAAAATATCGGCGACTTCGTCGGCGTAATCATCAAAAAAACCCGGGTTGCTTTGCAACCACGTCATTACCTCATGCGCTTGCATGGTGTGTTCCTGGTTAGGTCTGCGCGCTGGGGCGCTTGTTCAGATTTCTACAGTGCCCTGGAAAACCGTGACGGCCGAGCCGGTCATCAGCACCGGCTGGCCGGGGCCGCGCCAGGTGATATCGACGTTGCCGCCGCGAGTGGTGACGGTGACGGTTGCATCCAGCAGCCCACGGCGGATACCGCTCACCACCGCCGCGCAAGCGCCAGTGCCGCACGCGATGGTTTCGCCCACACCGCGTTCATACACCCGCAAACGCACGGCATTGCGCGACAGAATCTGCATAAAGCCGGCGTTAACGCGCGCCGGAAACCGCGGGTGGTATTCAATCAACGGGCCCTGGCGTTCGACCACGCCATCGTCGATATCGGCCAGCACTTGCACTGCATGCGGGTTGCCCATCGACACCACGCTGACGCTGACGGTTTCGTCGCCCACTTGCAGCGGATGTTCGATCTGGTCTTCGTCGGCCACAAACGGAATCTGGCGCGGGGCAAAGCGCGGTTCGCCCATATCGACGGTAACCAGGCCATTGGCCTCCAGCCTGGGCTTGATGATGCCGGTGGCCACTTCCACCGAAATTTCGGTTTTGTCGGTCAGGCCGCGCTCGGTGACATAACGCACAAAACAGCGCGCGCCGTTGCCGCATTGCTCCACTTCGCCACCGTCGTTATTAAAGATGCGATAGCGGAAATCATGGGCCGGGTCGGTTGGCTTTTCCACCAGCAAAAGCTGGTCAAAGCCGATGCCAAAATGGCGATCGCCCAGCTGCCGGATTTGCTCCGGGGTGAGCGTAAACGGCTGGTTGATGCCATCGAGCACGATAAAGTCGTTGCCGAGGCCCTGCATTTTGGTAAACGAAAGCGTCATGGCTGGGTAACGTCGCCTGAAAATAAGAACAATCTGTATGGACTATGCCGTGTCTTGCGCGCGACGGCTAGGCAAGCAGCCGGGCATAGTCGATCTTGATACACCGATCCATCACCACCACCAGCCCGGCATCCTGGGCGCGTTGCGCCGCGGCTTCGTTAACAATGCCCAGCTGGATCCAGATCGCCGGGGCCTTGATGGCGATGGCTTCGTCCACCACCGCGTCGATTTCTTCGGCGCGCCGGAACACGTTAACCAGATCCACCGGGCCGGGAATGCTGGCCAGATCGGGGTACGCTTTCTCGCCCAGTACCTCGGCCACCAGCGGCCGCACCGGCACAATCTGATAACCCGCGCGTTGCATTACTTGCGACACGCCATAGCTGGGGCGATCGGGCTTGGGCGACAGACCCACCACGGCAATACGGCGCACGCGCTGCAACAGCGCGCGGATTTCGGCATCGGACGGATTGCGGAACATGGTGGGCTCCGGGGATGAGTTAACGCGGCAAATTAACGGCTGAGCACCAGCACGGCATCGGCTTCTACCACAGCGCCTTTGGGCAATGCGGCGGCCTGGATGGCGGCGCGGGCGGGGAAGGGCTCGCTGAAATACTCGGTCATGATTTCGTTAAGGCGGGCAAAGTTGGCCAGGTCGGTGACAAACACGCCCAGTTTGACGATATCGGACAAATCGCCACCGGCCGCTTGCGCCACTGCGCGCAGGTTTTTGAACACTTGATGCGCTTGCGCTTCAAAGCCCTCGACCAGCACATTGCTGACCGGGTCCAGCCCGATCTGGCCCGACAAATACACGGTATCGCCCACGCGCACGGCTTGCGAATACGGGCCGACGGCTTTGGGGGCGGCGTCGCTATGGATGATGGTCTTGCTCATGGGGGCTCCGGCTCAGTCGTTAGGATTGCGAGGTGGAAAGGCAAGCGGGCAGTTTACCTGCCGCTCGGCATGGATGGAAACGCCTGCTGGCTATGCCAGCGCGGTGGGCCCGCTGACTTCACGCAACATCCAGCGCGCGGCGTATTCGGCGTGCAGCTGCGCGGTATCAAACAGCGGTAGCGCGCTATCGGCCTGAGTCAGCAACAAACCGATTTCGGTGCAGCCGAGGATGATGCCTTCCGCGCCTTGCAAAGTCAGCGTGGCGATCTCTTGTTGATAGATAGCGCGCGAGGTGGGCTCGACGATGCCTTTGACCAGCTCGTCATAGATGATGCGATGCACGACATCGCGGCCGTCTTCATCCGGCACCAGAATCTGCAGGCCATTTTCGCGCAATGGCTTGTGCAGAAAATCCTGTTCCATCGTATAGCGCGTGCCCAGCAAACCCAGTTTGACCAGCCCGGCTTGCGCCACGGCGGCGGCGGTGCAATCGGCGATATGCAACAGCGGGATATCGATGGCGGCTTCGATGATCGGCGCCACTTTGTGCATGGTGTTGGCGCAAATCACCAGGCCTTCGGCACCGGCCGCTTGCAGTTTGACGGCGGCCGCCGCCAGCAACGCGCCCGCTTCATCCCATGCGCCAGCGCGCTGCAAGGCTTCGATCTCGGCAAAATCCACCGAGTGCAGCAGCAGTCGCGCACTGTGCACACCGCCCAGGCGCTGGCCGACAATGCGATTGATGGTCTGGTAATAGCTGACCGTGGATTCCCAACTCATACCGCCCAGAAGGCCTAGCGTGCGCATAAAGACGTGGTCCGTGTGGATGACGGCTTATCCTGCCACGGAAACGCGCGTTTGGGCACGCCAGCGCTGCGCTCAATCGGGTAGGAAGCGCTCCAGCAAGGTATTGAGAAAACGCTGGCCACGCAGGGTGGGGCGGATGCGGTGGAGGTCGTTGGGGTCGCGCTCCAGCAAGCCATCCGCCGTGGCGCGTTCGATTTCGTGGATCACGCGCGTTAACGGCAGGCCGGTGCGTTGGGTAAACAGATCCAGATCAAAGCCATCCACCAGGCGCAGCGCGTTGAGCATGAACTCAAATGGCAGTTGCTCCAGCGTCACTTGTTCTTCGGTTTGCACTGCGTTGCCCGCGGCCATTTGCGCCAGATATTCGCCGGGCTGCTTGTAGCGCATCTGGCGAATGATGCGATCGTGAAAACTGATCTTGCCGTGCGCGCCCGCGCCGATGCCGATGTAATCGCCAAATTTCCAGTAATTAAGGTTGTGTTTAGCCTGGCGGCCCGGGCGGCAAAAGGCGCTGGTCTCGTAATGTTCAAAGCCGGCGTTAGCCAGATGCTGCTCGATGGCTTCCTGCATATCGGCGGCGGTGTCGTCGTCGGGCAAGGCCGGGGGATAGCGATGGAACAGCGTGTTGGGTTCCAGCGTTAAGTGGTAGGCCGATAAATGCGTGGGGCCCGCGGCAATGGCGGTATCGATATCGCTGAGCGCTTGCGCCAGCGTTTGCTGCGGCAGCGCATACATGATGTCGAGGTTGAAGTTATCGAAATGACGCTTGGCGATTTCGATGGCCTTATGGGCTTCGTCATCGTTATGGATGCGGCCCAATGCCTGCAGATGGCCCGCATTAAAGCTCTGGATGCCGATCGAAAGCCGGTTGATGCCGGCAGCGCGATATCCGGCGAATTTGTCCGCCTCAAACGTGCCGGGGTTGGCTTCCATGGTGATTTCAGCATCAGGCTGCAAGCGTACGCGCGCCCGGATGCCTGCCAGCAATTGCTCCATTGCTTCTGCCGAGAACAGGCTGGGCGTGCCGCCGCCCATAAAAATGGTGCTGACCTGGCGACCCCAGGTCAGCGGCAGACAGGTTTCCAGATCGCGTAATAGCGCGTCGATGTATTGCGCCTCCGGCACGCCTTCGCGCAACGTGTGCGAATTGAAATCGCAGTACGGGCATTTTTTAACGCACCACGGAAAGTGGATATACAGCGCTAACGGCGGCAGCGCGGTCATCTGCCAGGTGCTGCTGGAAACGGGCATCGAAATGGATTGCATGGGGCGGGTTCTGCTTTTGCGGTACAGCGGGTGAAAGAGGGGCGGAGGATTCCAGCGCGATCACAGCGGCGGCATATAGCCGGTCAGCAAGGCGTGCGCCCAGTCGGGACGATTACGCGCGCTGGCAGCGGCCGCCGCTTTGGCGTGGTCATACGGCACCGCCAGTAATTCGGCGTGCCAGGCTTTATCGATACATTCGCAGATGGCATAGCGCGCATGCGGGCTGCCGTTTTCAATCAGATGAAAATGCGGCTGGTCGTCGTCATACGCGGGCAAGCCCACGCTGCCCGGGTTAACAATCAGCTGGCCGCTTGCTGTGCTGACCACCCGTGGCACATGGGTATGGCCACAAGCGATCAGACGCGCGTCGGTGTCGCCGAGCCGCGCTGTGATTTCGGCCGCAGTTGCCAGGCGCACGCCGCCCGGTTCGACTGTTTCCAGCAAATAATGCAGATCGCTGTCTGGCGTGCCGTGGCAGAGCAACACTTGCGGTCCCAGCCTTGCGGTCTGCGGCAAGCCCGCCATCCACTTCAATACTGCGGCGTTAAGTTGGCTATGGGCATAGACATCAGACGGGCCCCGCCGGGCCGGATCAAAATCCAGCAACTGGCGCTCATGATTGCCCGCCAGATGGATCCACGGCTGGCGCATCAAAAATTCTGCGGTTTCCAGCGGCCAGAGCGGACCGGACAAACTATCGCCCAGGTTAACCACCGTGCTGACGCCGCGCCGGTGCACGTCGCGCAACACGGCTTCCAGCGCCGG
Organism: Silvimonas sp. JCM 19000; assembly: GCF_054652575.1. Classification (NCBI taxonomy): domain Bacteria; kingdom Pseudomonadati; phylum Pseudomonadota; class Betaproteobacteria; order Neisseriales; family Chitinibacteraceae; genus Silvimonas; species Silvimonas sp. JCM 19000. The sequence goes on from NZ_BAAIHC010000003.1 coordinate 99,776, forward strand.
CAGATTGCCGTGGATATCCGAAACCAGTGCGAACTTCATGTTTGCCTCCTGCCGGACGACAGTCAGCGGCCCGCCCACGGGTTGGCCAGCCGGTCGACCATCTGGTGCAGGAGTTCGCGCATCTGGTTCTCGGAGACTTCCATCAACAGCCCGTCTTCGAGCGCATCCTGCATTTGCTGAGCGATTTCATCGAGGTTTTCGTTCATCACCTTCACTTTCTCGGTGCACGACACCACGCTGCCATCATCGCGCCGATAAATCGCCCAACGCTTTTCATCACTCATCGCTTAAAAACCTTCCTGACGCAATTTTTCAATCAGCACGGCCAAGGCCCTGCCTCGATGCGAGATGGGGCCTTTTTCATCGACGGACAACTGGGCCACGGTGCGATCGAGTTCGGGAATATAAAACAGCGGGTCGTAACCAAAGCCGCCTTCGCCGCGCGGCGCATTCAGCAGCACGCCATGCAGGCTGCCGTCGGCGATCACCGGTTGCGGATCGTCGGCGTGGCGCACCAGCACCAGCGCGGCGTAATACCAGGCTCGCCGATCGGACTGCCCGGCCATATCGGCCAGCACTTTTTTGTTATTAGCCGCATCGGATTTGGGTTCGCCGGCATAACGCGCCGACAACACGCCGGGCGCGCCGCCCAACGCCGCCACGCAAATGCCGGAATCGTCGGCCAGCGCGGGCAAGCCGGTGATGCGCGCGGCGTGGCGCGCCTTGGTCAGCGCGTTTTCGATAAAGGTGAAATACGGTTCTTCGGCCTCGGGCACGCCGAGTTCGCCTTGCGGCACGATCTCGAGTTCGAGCGGTGCGAACAAACGTTGGAATTCACGGACTTTGCCCGCGTTATTGCTGGCGAGAACGATGCGTTGCATAGGTGGGATGAATCCAGTGTGGCGGGGCCGAAAGGAAAAAAGCGCGAAAGCCGCAGGCGGCATTTTCGCGCTTTATCGGGGCGGGTGTCACCAGGCGGGGCGGCTTAATCGGCCAGCGGCGCGGTCGCGGCGTGGGCGCTGGCCTCTGCGGGCTGGGGCTCGCGCGGCGCCACTTCACGCATCGCTTGCTCAATCAAACGCCAGTCCGCGTTCTTCAGCAATTTGGCGTCGGACAACATGCGCCGCCAGTTACGCGCGCCATACACGCCCTGATACAGACCCAGCACATGGCGGGTGATAAAGCGCAACGGCGTGCCCGCTTTGAGTTCGGCTTCGATAAACGGACGCAGCGCCAACATGGCCTGATCACGCGTAATCGCGGAAGGCGCGGCACCGTAATACAGCTTATCCACCTGCGCCAGGCTAAACGGATTGTGATACGCCTCGCGCCCTATCATCACGCCATCCACATGCTGCAAATGCGCCAGACCAGCTTCATGGCTGGTGATGCCGCCGTTGATGATGATTTCCAGAGCAGGAAAATCGCGTTTGAGCTGATACACAAAATCGTATTTGAGCGGCGGTACTTCGCGATTTTCTTTGGGCGACAGGCCCTTAAGAATGGCGTTGCGCGCATGCACGATAAACGTCTGGCAGCCGGCCTCGGCCACTTGCCCGACAAAATCGCGCACGTAGCTGTATTCCTCAACCTGATCAATGCCGATGCGGTGTTTGACGGTGACATCGATATTGCGCACCGCGTCGCGCATGGCTTTGACGCCATCGGACACCAGCGTGGGCTCGGCCATCAAGCACGCGCCAAAGCTACCGGACTGCACCCGCTCGGACGGGCAACCGACGTTAAGGTTGACCTCGTCATAGCCCCAGTCTTCGGCAATGCGCGCGCAGCGCGCCAGATCAGCAGGATCGGACCCGCCCAGCTGCAGCGCCAGCGGGTTTTCGATATCGTCAAAACGCAAATGCCGCATCTTGTCGCCATGGATGATGGCGCCGGTGTTTACCATCTCGGTGTACAGCCAGGCGTGTTGCGACAGCGTGCGGGCAAAGTAGCGATAGTAGCGGTCGGTCCAGTCGAGCATCGGTGCGATGCAGTAGCGGCGGGACGGTGTAACCGGTTGTTTTGCTGCGGAATTCAAACGAGGTCCTTGCGTGCCCGGACCAGCCGGGGCGGAAAGCGGAAAGGGCGGTATTGTCTTATCCACGGGGTGGGGCGGTCAAACCGGCCGGTTAAAAGGCCGGACCCGAACGCCTCAGTGGAAGCGGATGCGCGCAGCAAAACAGCGGCCGGTGGCTCGCCCGCTCGTCGATGCTCAACCCGCCAGCGCGGTCTTCTGCAGCGCAATCAATTCCTTGATGCCTTTCTCTGCCAGATCCAGCAGCGCGTTCATTTCAGCGCGGCTGAACGGTACGCCTTCGGCGGTGCCCTGGATTTCGACAAAGTGGCCGGAGCCGGTCATCACCACGTTCATATCGGTTTCGCAGGCGGAGTCTTCCGGGTAGTCCAGGTCCAGCACCGGGGTGTCGCCCACTACGCCGACCGAGATGGCGGCGATATGTTCACGGATCGGGCTCTCCGTCAGTTTGCCGTCGGCGATCAGGCCATTGATGGCATCGGTCAGCGCCACAAAGGCGCCGGTGATGCTGGCGGTGCGGGTGCCGCCGTCGGCCTGGATCACGTCACAGTCGATCACGATCTGGCGTTCGCCCAGCTTGGCCAGATCAACCACGGCGCGCAGGCTGCGGCCGATCAGGCGCTGGATTTCCTGGGTGCGGCCCGATTGTTTGCCCTGCGCGGCTTCGCGACGCATGCGGCTGTGGGTGGAACGCGGCAGCATGCCGTATTCCGCCGTCACCCAGCCCTGGCCTTTGCCTTTAAGAAAGCTGGGGACCACTTCTTCGACCGAGGCGGTGCAGATCACTTTGGTCTCACCAAACTCAACCAGCACGCTGCCCTCGGCATGGCGGGTAAATTGGCGGGTGATGCGCACGGGGCGCAATTGGTCGGCGGGACGGTTGGATGCACGCATGATGCTGGCCTTATTGCTGGGGAAGCCGGCGATTATACGCGCTGCGGATGCTGAAGATGCTGGCCGTGCCGGGCAGGGCGCCCGGCACTTTGTACTCGCATTATTTGCTGTAGCGAGAAATGGCCGACTGGATTTCGGCAATCGCCTTTTCGATGTCGTCTTCGGTAATTTCCTCAGACTTTTTCAGATGCATCGGGTCGACGTGGGTGGCGATGGTCGATTGCTCGAGTTTTTGCGTCGAGATAAAACTGGTGCTGGAGACGCCCGCATCGTCTTCTTCATGCCAGTTGATCGCCAGCGCGGTCAGGTTGTCGCCGAATTTGCCCCCTGTCAGTTCGGCGCGGTCCATCAATTGCGGCACGGCAAACAACACCGGAAAAGCGCTGAGAAATTGCGTCATGTCTTCTTCTGACACGCTGGCCCAGAAGCCGTCGGTACACAGCAGCACCACGTCGGCATCGGACAAGGCGATCTTGCCGCCGACGTCGATTTCCGGCGGATACGAGCCGCCCAGGCAACTGTAGATCTTGTTTTTTTCCGGGTGTACGGCGGCTTCTTCGGCGGTGATCTTGCCGTCATCCAGCAGTTTGCGCACTTTGGAATGGTCGACGGTCTGCGCCAGAATCCGGCGCTGGCGCATCAGATACAAACGCGAATCACCGGCGTGCGCCCAATACGCAATTCCGTCCTGAATCACACAAGCCACGCAGGTGGTGCGGGGGATTTCCACCAGTTGATGATTGGCCGCATAGTGATAAATGGCTTCATGCGCGCGCAAAAACGCGTCGGTTAAAAACTGCGACGGGTTGGATAAAGCGGGTTGGGCTTTTTTCTGGAATTGATCAGTGACCAGTTCGACCGCAATCTGCGCGGCGACTTCACCATGCAAATGCCCACCCATGCCATCGGCCAGCACCAGTAATAGCGCATCGCGGCTATAGGAATAGCCAACGCGATCCTGATTGTATTTACGGCCGCCGGTGCGGCTGTCCTGGTAGACGCTGAATTTCATTCGCTTACCCGTGCGGGCTTGGTGGTCAAGGTTTGCCAGGTGCGGCGCAACTGGTTGATCAAAGTACGTTTGCGCGCGGGCGGCGAGCCCGGTTGCAGCAATTGCTTTTGAACCTGATGCACGCTTTGCGGGCGCAAATCCTGGTCCATCTTTAAACAACGGTCGATCAGGTTCAGCAGTTCGGGTGAATAACGATCCCCATAACGCTCCGTCAGATTAACCAGTTTGTCTTCCTTGAGCCGTTGGTCGGCGGCGGGCGGCGCGGTGCCCGCCAGGCAGGCATACATGGTGGCGCCCACGCCGTAGATATCGGTCCACGGGCCGAGCGGTTCTTTTTTGCCGTATTGCTCGGGCGCGGCAAAGCCCGGCGTATACATCGGGGCCAGCTTGGAATGTTCGGCCGTTAATGCCTGGCGTGCCGAGCCAAAGTCCAGCAATACCGGTGAGCCGTCTTTGCGGATATAGATATTGGCGGGCTTGATATCCAGATGCAGCAGCTTGTTTAAATGGACTTCGCGCAGGCCATTTAACAGGTGATAGAACACGTGCCGGATCAGTTTTTCGTCAACGCCTTCGCGGTCATGCTTGAGCTGGATTTCTTTTTGCAAGGTGCGGCCACGTTCGTATTCCATGACCATATACACGGTGTCATTGCCGCGAAAGAAATTGCGCACTCGCACGATATTGGGATGCGAGATATGCGCCAGCGTCTTGCCTTCTTCAAAGAAGCATTTAAGGCCGTGCCGAAACAGCGCCAGGTTTTCTTCGCTGGTCGCTTGTACTTGCGTGCCTTCCCGTCGCAATACCAGCGAATTAGGCAAGTACTCCTTGATGGCGACGGGATAGTCGTTCTCGTCGTGCGCCAGATACACAATACTGAAACCGCCAGCGGACAACAGCTTGGCAATCGTATAGTTCTGTAACTGGTAGCCGCGAGCCAGCGGTTGATTACTGGGCGTTGTCATCCGGGGGATTGGTTATACTCATGCTCTGCCGCGCATTGTGAGTGGCCCCCTATCTAAAGTAAATAGCGATGCTTACGAGAATTGGCGCGGCGGCGGCCGCATCAGGCTGACCGGTCATTCCGTGGGTGACCGCCCCTGATTGTGTCGTGATCCGACAACACCCGGCCTCGTGGGTATCGCGCCAAAAGGATTTGAAATGATCTTCAGCATGACCGGTTTTTCTGTGGCGCAACGCGAATTGCCCGCCGGTACCCTGACCGTCGAATTGCGCGCGGTCAACCATCGTTTTCTCGACCTGACCGTGCGCTGCCCGGAAGAATTCCGCGCTTTTGAAGGCGCCATGCGCGAGAAAATTACCGGTGGCGTGGCGCGCGGCAAGGTGGAGTGCCGCGTTGGTTTTAACGCCAACGCAGGCAGTGTGGGCGAGCTGAAACTGGACCAGGCTTTGCTGCAAGGGCTGATCGCCGCTGCCCAGGCCGCCAAGGCGCTGGCACCGGAAAGTGGCGATCTCAAACTGGGTGAATTGCTGCGCTGGCCGGGCGTGCTGACGCAATCGGCGCCGCAAGCAGAAGAACTGGGCGAAGCCTGTTTGAGCTTGTTGGGTGAAGTGATCAAGGACTTTACCGCCAGCCGCGGCCGCGAAGGCGAGAAGCTCAAAGCGCATTTACTGGAACGCGTTGCGGGCATGGAACAGATCGTGGCCGAGGTAAAACCGCGCGTGCCGCAACTGGTAGAAGACTACGAAAGCCGCCTCAAGACGCGCTTTCTGGAAGCTATGGGCACTTTGGACGACGACCGCGTGCGCCAGGAAATCGTGATGTTTGCGCAGAAGATAGACGTGGACGAAGAACTGTCGCGCCTGACCGCCCACGTGGAAGAAGTCCGCCGCATTCTGGACAAGGGCGGCGCCGTGGGTAAGCGTCTTGATTTTTTGATGCAGGAACTGAATCGCGAAGCCAATACGCTGGGTTCCAAATCGGTGTCGGTGGATACCAGCCGGGCGTCGATGGCGCTCAAGGTGTTGATTGAACAGATGCGCGAGCAAATCCAGAACCTGGAATAAGCGGCAGCCGCCGCACCATAAACCCCGCTGCGGCGGGGTTTTTTTATGGCCCGCTCGCGCAAAGGGCACGGCCATCGCCGACCAGCGTGTTGTAAATTCTGCATTACAAAAGCTTACTGGTTTGATACACGCAAATAAGCTCGGACATAATGTTTCCCACTAAAAAACATGCCCGCACGGCGCGCCAGACGCCAGGGCTTAAGGGAAGCAGCAAGTGAACGTTGAATGTCCGCAATGCGACAAAGTGAACGATACAACGGCGGACCGTTGCTATAGCTGTGGTGCCGTGCTGCGCCCGCTCACCGGCCACGAAGCGCAACAGGTCTTGTACCAGGCACTGCTGGGGCCGAGAAACCAGGATTACTATCTGGCCGAATTTATCAATTTCGACGAACAAGGCCGCGTGGGCCTGAGCTGGAACTGGGCGGCCTTGCTGGTTTCGATGTACTGGTTGCTCTATCGCAAAATGTGGCTGTGGGCCGCAGTGGCGATGGTGGTGCCGACCCTGTTGGTGACGCTGGGCTTGCTGATCCTGGTGATGTTCAGCCAGACCATAGGCATCGCCGTTATCACGGCGGTGGTGCTGGCCTTGCTGTTCGGGCCGCCTCTGGTGGCCAATGCTTTGTATTACCGGCATTGCCGCAAGCTGATCGACGAGGTCAAGACGCGGCAGCCGGATTACCTGTTGCAGATTGAAGAACTGGAACAGCGTGGTGGCGTCGCCAGTCGGCCGATCATGGCACTGGGTATCCTGGTGGCGGTGATCGTGCCGCGCATGGTGCAGGCGGTGATCGCGCCCGCTTATGACAACATCAATGGCCGGGCCAGCGTTGATGCGGCGCTGGAGTATGAACAGGCCGCAGCCACGGCGGTGGGCAAATATTATCGCCAGCATCATGAGGTGCCGCCGTCGCTCCAGGCGGCGGGCTTTGATGCTGCAATGCCAGAGGAAGTGTCCGACCTGCATCTGGATACCGCCAACGGCCAACTGGAATTGCGCTTTGGCATGGTGCGGCCGGTGACAGGCCTGCGGCTAATTCTTAGCCCGGTGGCCAATGCCAGATACGACGTCACCTGGCGCTGCCTCAGCCCCGATATCCCGCGCAAGATGTTGCCGCCGCAATGCCGCTAGCGCGCACGGCACAGGCGCAAAAAAGGCGTCCGCTCGCGGACGCCTCTGGTTTTTAGCGCAATGCCGGTCGCGGCAAACTCAAGCGCGGCAACATGCCGTTGCTGAGCGCCACGCCCGCCAACACATTGGCGAGGCCGGCCAGATGCCACCATTGCACGTGTTCGCCCAGTAGCAACATCGCCAGCACCGCGCCGAAAGCCGGAATCAGATGCATAAAGCTGCTGGCGCGCGCGGCACCGAGTTGGGCCACCGCAATGTTGTAAAACAGATAGGCCAGTACCGACGGAAAAATACCGAGGAACAGCACGATGCTGGCACTGTGCACGCTCAAAGCAGGCACGCCCTGATGCGCCCATTCCCACAGCACGGCGGGTGCCAGCATCACGGTGCCGACCAGGATAGTGGCAAACAGCATGGCAATCTTGTCGATGCCGGTGGGTACTTTGCGCAGCGTGAGCGTGTAGAGCGCCCAACATGCCACGGCGGCAAACACCCACAAGTCGCCGGGGTTCAGATTAAGGCTAAGTAATTGCGCCGGTGCGCCGTGAGTCAGGATTACAGCCACGCCGCAGAATGACAGCGCGCTGCCTATGCATTGCATCCAGCTCATGCTCTGGCCCAGAAACATGCGGCCAGCCAGCAATACCATGATCGGCACAAACGCGTTCAGCATCACCGCATTAGTGGCGGTGGTATGCGCCACGCCGCGATAAATCAGCGTATTGCATAGGGTGACCCCCAGCAGCCCCAGCACCAGCACAGTGCGCCAATGTTGCTTGAGTTGCGGCCATGCCCCACGCAGACGCGGCAAAGCCAGCGGTGCAAGGCACAGCAAAGCGAGTATCCAGCGACCAAAAGAGAGGGAGAGGGGAGAGAGTTCGCCGTTAATGGCGCGGCCGGCAACAAAGTTACCCGCCCAGAACAAGGCGGCAGCCGTGGCCAAAGGCACTGGCCGTGCAGCAAATTTGAAAGTCATGATCATTTCCGGTAGGAAATTGGCGATAGTCCTCGGCGGCTTGTGGCCATGAGGCGTGAGCGGAGTTACCCGCATGCCATAAAGCAAACGACATGCCCGGAGTGTAGAAATGGCGATGGATTAGGTCAATGCCATTGTCCTAAATGGTGACGAATGGCGTGGCGCAGCCCCACAGCGGCGCTGTAGCCGCGAGCGCTGACCCGCCGCATGCCAGTTGCTGCCCGCTCGGATGCAGCGGCGGCATAGGGTGGGGCAAGCCCCACCACTCAAAGTGGCCAGAGCAGAAATCTACGGATCGCGATGGAAGAGGAGTGAGCCGGGCAAGGTGCCTGGCCCGGCGCGGCACAAGATCAGACTTTCTCGTTACCGCGCATACGCTGGATGCGGAACACCACTGGCAACTGGCGCAAGCTACGCATCACGCGCGCCAGATGCGCGCGGTTGGCGACTTGCAGCACAAACTGGATGTGCATAAAGCGGTCGCCTTCGCTCTCGGCATGCTGGGTCACCACCGAAACGATATTGGCTTCGGCCTCGGCAATGGCCGAGGTGATTTGCGCCAGCGCGCCACGGGCGTTTTCGGTCAGCACACGTACCGGCACGTCAAACAGGCGGTTGGATTCCGGATCCCATTCCACGTCGATAAACTTGTCGGCGTCGATGCGGCCACGGCCGGAAATCTGCGGACAGTCATGCGTGTGGATGACCAGCCCCTGATCTTTTTTGACCAGGCCGATGATGGGGTCGCCCGGGATTGGCGCACAGCAACGGGCAAACTGGATGGCCATGCCTTCGGTGCCACGGATGGTCACCGACGTCATCTTGCGCCCGCCCGAACCCGGCACTTCGTCTTGCCACTGGCCTGACAACTGCAGCAGACGTTTGGCCACCACCACGGCCAGACGCTGGCCCAGGCCGATATCCGCCAGCACTTCTTCGCGCGTGCGGGCGCTGCTTTCTTTCAGATAGCGGTCCCACACCTCTTCGCCCAGCGGCTTGAATTGCGTGTGCAGCGTGGCAAATGCCTGCGCCAGCAAGCGCTCGCCCAGATGCACCGATTCTTCAAAACGCATGGTCTTGAGGAAATGGCGGATATGCGAACGCGCCTTGCCCGTCGTTACAAAGGTCAGCCACGACGGATTGGGCTTGGCGTGGGCGGCGGTCACAATCTCGACCTGGTCGCCGCTTTTCAGACGGCTGCGCAACGGCACCAGCTCGTGATTGATCTTGGCGGCGATACAACGATTGCCGATGTCGGTATGCACGGCATAAGCAAAATCGACGCAAGTCGCGCCTGCCGGCATGCTCAGAATCTTGCCCTTGGGCGTAAACACATACACCTGATCCGGGAACAGATCGACCTTGATGTGTTCGAGGAATTCGACCGCATCACCCGATTCGCTCTGCAGTTCCAGCAGCGACTGCAACCATTGGTGCGTCTTTTGCTGCACTTCAGAGAAGCCATCGTCGCCGCTCTTGTACATCCAGTGCGAGGCCACACCGGCATCGGCAATGCGATGCATGTCTTGCGTGCGGATCTGGATTTCAATCGGGATGCCATACGGGCCAAACAGCGTGGTATGCAGGCTTTGATAGCCGTTGGCCTTGGGGATGGCGATGTAATCTTTGAACTTGCCCGGAATCGGCTTGTACAGCGCATGCAGCGCGCCGATGGCCAGATAACACGACGACACGTCTTTCACGATGACGCGAAAGCCATAGATATCCAGCACTTCAGAAAAGCTGAGGTGCTTTTCCTGCATCTTGCGATAGATGCTGTACAGGTTTTTTTCGCGGCCAGACACGCTGGCTTCCAGCCCGGAATCGGCCAGCTTGGTGCGCAGGCCTTCAAGAATTTTGGTCACCACTTCGCGGCGGTTACCGCGCGCGGCTTTGAGCGCCTTGGACAAGACTTCGTAGCGATGCGGATACAGATACTTGAACGACAGATCGTCCAGTTCCAGGTACACCGCATTCAGGCCGATACGGTTGGCAATCGGCGCGTAGATTTCCATGGTTTCGCGGGCAATGCGTTTTTGCTTGTCCGCGCGCATGGCATCCATGGTGCGCATATTGTGCAGCCGGTCGGCCAGCTTGATCAGGATGACGCGCAGGTCGCGCGCCATGGCCAGCAGCATTTTGCGGAAGTTCTCCGCTTGCGCGACTTCCTTGCTCTGGAATTCAAGCTTGTCGATCTTGCTCATGCCATCGACCAGTTCGGCCACGTGCTTGCCAAACTTTTCGGTGAGCTCGAGCTTGGTGATGCCGCTGTCTTCCATCACATCGTGCAGCAGCGCGGCGGCTAAGGCCTGCGCATCCAGATGCCACGACGTCAGGATGGTGGCCACGGCCAGCGGATGCGAGATGTACGGCTCGCCGCTTTGCCGGCTCTGGCCGCGGTGGGCGGCCTCGGAAAACTTGAAGGCGGCCGCCAGAAACATCCGGTCGTCCGCCTTCAAATAAGCCGTGTCCTCACTCAGAAAGTGATTGGCAGCCGTAATCACCGCTGGCGCTTTCATGGCCAGGTCGGGTACATCTGCAGCAGCGAGCATCGTTTCCATAGCGGACAGTTTGGGGCGGGCAAGCCTGATTAACAGACCCGCGCGCCCCGGCTATGTCATGACAATCAGGAACGACGGTTCAGGACTTCACGGCCCACGATGCCGGCTGCCACTTCACGCAGCGCCAGTACGGTGGGTTTGTCACGGCCCGGGGCGTCCACTTGCGGGGTGGAGCCATTGGCGATCTGGCGAGCGCGATAAGCGGCCACCAGCGTCAGATCAAAGCGGTTTTCGATGCGGTGCAGGCAATCATCGACGGTAATGCGAGCCATTGGGTATCTCCAGATTCCAGAAAAACTGAAACGGCCAGCACGAATCCGTGATGGCCGTTGAGGTCAGCATTGTAGCAGAAGGGGTCAGGCTTTGAGCGCCTCGACCAGCGCGGCATGCCGAATGGCCTGACGTTCGCCGCGCAGGCGTTCGGCGCGCACCACGCTGATGATGTCACGCACGGCGTCATCGATGTGTTCATTGATGATGACGTATTGCGCTTCGCTGACATGGCCCATTTCTTCGCGGGCCTTGGCCATGCGCAGCTGGATCACTTCTTCCGTGTCTTTGCCGCGCGCGCGCAGGCGTTGTTCCAGCGTAGCAATCGATGGCGGCAGTACAAAGATGCCAACTGATTCCGGGAACAGCTTTTGTACTTGCTGCGCGCCTTGCCAATCGATTTCGAGCAGGATGTCGCGGCCGTTCTCGATGACTGATTCGATCCAGGCGCGCGATGTGCCGTAGTAGTTGCCGTAAACCTCGGCCCACTCCAGAAAGTCGCCCGACGCAATCATGCTTTCGAACTTGGCGCGGTCAACAAAGTAATAGTCTTTGCCTTCGACTTCGCCCGCGCGCGCCGGGCGCGAGGTGTACGAAATGGAAAGCTGGATTTGCTGGTCTGCCGCAAGCAGCGCCGCAACCAGCGTGGTCTTGCCCGCGCCGGAAGGGGCGGTCACGACATAAATGGTGCCTTTTGCCATGGAAAAAAATCCGTCTGAAAACTGGGTAGCAGGGTAGCACAAAACCAGGTGCCGTTCAGATGCAGCGAAAAGCGGCCATCACGCGGCAACGTCGCGCTCCATGGGGGCCACTTATATATATGTCATATAGGCGATATCTGGCCCGGTTTCTGCCCTCACGCGCTCATTGCCGGGATCAAAGAAACGCGCCGCAGCGATTTTGTGAGCATCGACTGACGCCCTTGCAGGTATCAACGGACGGATTTGGGGGATGAGTGTTTGATTTATGCAACATAAATAAAACGCGGATACAAACGACGTTTTTTCGTAGTGCAGTGCAACAAACTACGCAAAACACCCTCATTTCAGCGGTTTTCTGCACAAGTCTTGTGCAATTGTCCCTAAACCCCGCCAAAACGCATACAGCAAACACCGTACGCAAAAACCCCGACAGGTGTTCTACTGATTTCGACCCCTTCCCCCGCTGCTTATCGTTCAACGCACAGTTTCGGGGAAGGAAACGCCAGCGGCGCACGAATCCCGAGCGATTTTCGATTCAGGCAGGTTTAAGGAATTTTGCCGATGACAAATTGCTCAGCGTCAGGCCGACATTGGGTTTAACCCACCCGCCTCGATACTGACCGCTCAGACACTGAACAAACAAAGGCCCCACGGCAGTGCCGTGAGGCCAGAAATAGAATCCTGTCGTTGCCGACATCCCTCAAACAGGCAAATGACAACGCCAGGATTGAACTGACGGCTGGCTTATCTTGTAATTTCGCCAGCTCGAAGTACCCGATTAGCAAGCGTCGTGGCAGCGAAGCGAGCTATCTGAAGCCCCCGCATAGACGGGTTTTCCACTCGAGAAAAGAGAGAGTAACAAAATGGCATACAAGTTCCGCATTACTCAGATCGCCGCTGCAGCGATGCTGGTAGCCGGCGCAATGTCCTTCGCGGACGACGTGGTTCCTACCGCCGTTCAATCTGCCATCGGCAGCGTGACCTCCACGGGCTACTTCCGTGCAGGCTGGGGCGTCGCCGGCAAGGGCGGCACGGCCGAATGTTTTGGCGTGGGCTACGCCAAGTTCCGTCTGGGTAACGAATGTGATGCCTACGCCGAAATCGGCCTGGACATCCCGGTGTTCAACCAGTCGAACGGCGCTCAGTGGGTTGCCCACACCATGATCCAGGCGGATGCTCCGTACTCGGATTGGGGCAGCAACAAGACCAACTTCGCACAAAACTACATCAGCGTTTCGCACTTCGGTGACGGCGCGCTGAAAGACGCTGTGCTGTGGGTTGGCCGTCGTTACTACGATCGTCCTGACCTGCACATGCTCGATTACAAGTACCTGGTCGGTGACGGCGACGGTGCTGGTATCGAAAACGTAGCCCTGGGCAACAGCGGCGCGCTGTTCAGCTACGCTTTGATGCGTCCGATCGACACCGCTCACACCAACCGCACCTGGCTGGAAAACCTGTTCAAGGTTTCCAACGTTGTGGCTGGCCCGGGCGCGTTCACCTTCAACGCCGGCGCAACTTTCGGCGACAAGGCTGACGACACCGCCAACTCGGCTGGTGTGATCACCCCGACGGCTGCTGCCAAGAACGGCTGGTACCTGTCCGCTGCCTTCGATCACCCGGTTGCTGACCTCGGCTCCAACCGTGTTGGTCTGCAATACGGCCGTGGCGCCAACGCAACGGGTAACTTCTCGCAAGTGAACACCTCTGCGACCACCGACGACAGCACCACCCAGGTCTTCGACAACATCACGCTTGAGCCGAAGAACAGCAACTGGACCCTGATGGCCCACGCTGTTTATCGTAAAGACAAGTATGAAACCGCTGGCGATGACACCTGGTGGGCAATCGGCGCGCGTCCGCAGTATCACTTCACCGACATCTTCGGTTTCGCCACTGAAGTGGGCTACGAGTCGTTCAAGCCGGACCAAGGTTCGACCCAGACTCTGGGCAAGGTGACGTTTGCACTGACCGCAGCTGCTGGCCGTGGCGCTTATGCCCGTCCGGAACTGCGTCTGTTCTACACCTACGCCAAGTGGAACGATGCGGCCAAGAACGGCGCAATGAACACCTTCAACACTGACGGCACTGCTAGCGTTTACAACGGCGCTACGTCCGGCAGCTCGATCGGCGTTCAAGCAGAAGCATGGTGGTAAGTCGCAGGGCCTGATTGTGTCGGCATAGCCGGGCGGCAACGCCTGGCTGAACGATACGATTCCCGTCTACGGGACAAGCCACTGCACTCAAAACAACAGCCGCGTGACCCTGGTCATCCGGCTGTTGTTCCAGGTGGGGTTGGTTTGTGAGTAGCGCCGCCGGTTAAACAGAAAACCGGGGGTGGAGGTAAGCAGTAATCGACGTGAAGAGTATGACTCTCTGCCTTATTTCGCCAGCATGCGGTTTGCGTGCTGGAGGCGGGTTACCGGGTTGGTAATGCAGCGAAAAGCATAAAAGCACTTAAGTGAGGGGACTCCTGGCCCCTCACTTTTTTTTTGTGGTGAGGGGGGCGTTGTAGCGGGGCCATTTTGCGTCCCGGCGGTGCTCGGCGTCCTCACGTACTTATGTACGCTCCGGCCCCTCCGCTCCGGCGGTACGCAAACTGACCCCACTTCAACGCCCCCGACACGGCTTTGTTGATTCGGGGCAATGCGCTTCGCTGTTGCCGGGGCCAGGTCAAAAGCTGTTGTCTCATAGGGTGGGTCAAGACCCACCACTCAAAGCCACCAACAAGAACACCATCGCCACCTACGTCCCACCACTCTCACCAGCGCTGATGCACATGCGGCTTGATATGCGTGTCGTAAATCCGTTTGACGGCGGTCATTTGTTCTTCTGAAAGCGGGGGCAAGGCTGCGGCGGCGGCGTTGCTTTGGGCCTGGGTGGGATTCTTGGCGCCGGGGATGGCCACGGTGATGGCGTCGAACATCAGTATCCAGCGCAGCGCCAGTTGTGCCAGCGGAACATTGCCGGTAACCGCGCGCAGTTCTTCTACCGCTTGCAGACCCACCTCGTACGGGACGCCGCTAAAGGTCTCGCCGACATCAAATGCCTCGCCGTGGCGGTTGAAGTTGCGGTGGTCTTCGCGCGCAAAGGTGCTGTGGGCGCTGAGCTTGCCGGTGAGCAGGCCGCTGGCCAGCGGCACGCGCGCGATGATGGCCACTTGCTGGGCTTTGGCGCGTTCAAAAAAGTATTCGGTAGGACGCTGGCGGAACATGTTGAAGATGATCTGCACGCTGCTGATCGGATACTCCAGCGCCTTGAGCGCTTCTTCGACCTTCTCTACCGACACACCATAAGCCTTGAGCTTGCCTTTGCTGACCAGCTTGTCCAGCGACTCAAACAGTTCGGGGTGGTAGTAGACCTCGGTGGGCGGGCAGTGCAGTTGCAGTAGATCGAGGGCGTCGACTTCCAGGTTGCGCAGCGAGGCATCCACGTAGCCTTCGATCGCAGCCGGGGTGTAACCGGCGGCCACGTGCGGATTGATTTTGCGGCCCGCTTTGGTGGCAACCACGATGCCCTCGCGGCCGCGGCTTTTGAGTACCCGCGCAATCAGCCGTTCCGAACGGCCATCGCCATACACATCAGCGGTATCCAGAAACGTCACGCCCGCATCCAGCGCCGCGTTAAGTGCGGCTTCGGCGTCGTGGTCCGACACGTCGCCCCAACTGCCGCCGATGGCCCAGGCGCCAAAACCAATCTCACTGACAGACCAACCGGTTTTACCAAATTGACGTTGTTGCATGCTGTATTCCCGAAGAGAGCGGCGACGCCGCGCGATGGGCTTCAGTGTAGGCGGGCAGGGCGCGCTTGCACATGCAACAGGCGGCTGCGGGATGTACGAAACGGCTGCGCCAGGCCAAGAAAAAACCGGCGCGTCGCACACGGCGAGGCACCGGTTTTTATTGCCGACAAGCCGGACTATCAGGCGTGCACGCGCTTGGCCGCGATCATATTGCCCGGCTTCAGGCGCTTGCAGGCCTTGCCATCGCGATCAAACACATGGAAGGCAGCAGAAGGCGCACTGATATTGATTGCATCGCCGATCTTCACTTCGCGATCACCATGCCCGCGCACCACCATCGCCTGGCCGGTGCTCAGCGTCAGATACAAGAAGTTGGATTCGCCCAGATGTTCCACCAGATCGACCACGCCGCTAAAGCGTTCGCTGCCGTTGTCGTCTTCCCACAAATGCTCGGCGCGGATGCCGACGTTAACGCGATCGCCCACCGCGGTATTGCCGCCATACACATCTGCGCGCACGCGCTGGCCGCCAGCCAGATTGACGATCAGATGATCGGCCTCGGCGACTTCGACCACGCCTTCCAGCAAGTTCATCTTGGGCGAGCCAATAAACGTAGCCACAAACAGATTCGCCGGTTGTTGGTACAGTTCCAGCGGCGAACCGGCTTGCTGGATCAGCCCGTCGTGCATCACCACAATCTTGTCGCCCAGCGTCATGGCCTCGACCTGATCATGCGTCACATACACGATGGTGGCCTTGAGTTCGCGATGCAGTTTGGCGATTTCCAGACGCGTCTGGACGCGCAGTGCGGCGTCGAGGTTGGACAGCGGCTCGTCAAACAAAAACAGCTTGGGCTCACGCACGATGGCGCGGCCGATAGCCACGCGCTGGCGTTGCCCGCCCGACAGTTCACGCGGCAAGCGCTCCAGCAGGTGGTCAATCTTGAGAATGCGGGCGGCGTTGCGGATGCGCACGTCGGCCTCGGCCTTGTCTTTCCCCGCCACCTTCAGGCCAAACGCCATGTTCTTGTACACGCTCATATGCGGGTACAGCGCGTAGCTCTGGAACACCATGGCAATCCCGCGCAAAGCGGGCGGCAGATCATTCACCCGGGCGCGATCAATTTCCAGATCGCCCGCGGTGATTTCTTCCAGGCCACACACCATGCGCAGCAGCGTCGATTTGCCGCAGCCCGACGGGCCCACCAGCACGACGAATTCGCCGTCATTGATTTCCAGATTGATGCCCGACAGCACGTTGGTTTTGCCGTCGTACGATTTGGTCAGGTTTTTCAGCGAAACATGAGACATCGGTGTAACTCCAAAAGCGGGCGGCCTTGAGCGCGCCGGTATTCTTGTCGGGTGCGATTTATTTGACTGCGCCAGCGGTAATGCCGCGGATCAGTTGTCGGCTGAAGAACACATACATGATCAGCACCGGCAGCACGGCCAGCGTCAGCGAGGCCAACACGGCGTTCCAGTTGGTCACGTACTGGCCAATAAACTGCTGCACGCCCAGCGTGACGGTTTTTGTGTCGTCACCCGGCGCCAGAATCAGCGGAAACCACAAGTCGTTCCAGATTGGCACCATGGTGAACACGGCCACGGTGGCCACGGCGGGGCGGATCAGCGGAAGCACCACCTGGAAAAAGATCTTGAATTCGCCCACGCCATCACAGCGCGCGGCTTCTTTCAGTTCTTTAGGAATCTGCTGCATGAATTCGCTCAGGATCATGATCGCTAGCGGCAAGCCTTGCGCCACATACACCAGCACCAGCGCGGTCAGCGTATTCACCAGTTGCAGGCTGACCATCAGCTTGAGGATGGACACCGTGCCCAGGCGGATCGGCACCATGATGCCGAAGGCAAAAAACAGGGCCAGGATGCGGCTGCCTTTAAAACGATATTCAGCCAGCGCCCAGGCGGCCATCGCGCCAAACAGCAGAATCAGCACCAGCGAAGTAATCGTCACGATCAGGCTGTTGCCGAAGTACAGCGTAAAGTGCGACGAATGCAGCACTTTCTCAAAGCCGATCAGGCTGAAGGTTTCGCTATTGGGCAGCGCCAAGGGATCATCAAAGATGCCGGCGCGGCTTTTCAGCGAGTTGATGATGATCAGCGCAATCGGAAACAGCGCCAGCAGCGTATAGCCCGCCAGCACAATCTGTGTCAGGCCGGCGGTGGCAAAGCGGGTAGCCCCATTGTGTTTTGCTTGCATGATGGGCTCCTTAGAAGCTGAAGCGTTGCAGCTTGCGCTGGATAAAGTAGAAGTACACCGCCACGCCGCCCAGGATGACCAGGAACATCATGGTGGCCACGGCCGCGCCCATGGTCGGGCTGCCAATCTGCGACTGGTAACCAAAAAACGCGCGATAGAAATACGTGCCCAGAATATCGGTAGAGAAGTTAGGCCCGGCCAGCGCGCCTTTGACTGAATAGATCAGATCAAACGCGTTGAAGTTACCGACAAAGGTCAGGATGGTGGTCAGGCCCAGCGTGGGCAGGATCAGCGGCACGCGGATGGTCCAGAAAATGCGCCAGGCCGAGGCGCCTTCCACATACGCGGCTTCGATGATTTCATCGGGGATGGCAATCAGCGCGGCGTAGATCAGCATCATCGGGATACCGACAAACTGCCACACCGACATCAGGCTTAGCGTGTACAGCGCGGTTTCTTCCTGGCCCAGCCACGGCGCAAAAAAGTCTTGCAGATGCACCCAGCCCAGCATCTTCTCGGACACGCCCCACAGCGGCGACAAAATCAGCTGCCAGATAAAGCCGATGATCACCACCGACAGCAGCGTCGGCAGAAAAATCGCGGTCTGGTAGGCCTTGGCAAACTTCACGCCCTTGGTGCTCATCAGCGCCGCCAGCAACAAGCCCAGCGGGTTCTGGATACACATATGGATCAGAAAGAATTTGACGTTATTACGCATCGCATTCCAGAAACCCTCTGACCAGTTAGGGTCGCCCAGCAAGGTGTGGTAGTTGAGCAGGCCAGCCCACGATTGCACGCCGCTATCGCTGGTGGTGAAGAAGCTCAGACGCAATGTGTCGAGCAGCGGAAAGGCGCTGAAGACGGCATAGATGATGAATGCCGGCGCGAGAAACACCGCGATATGCCAGGGAAACGTGCGTTTCATGGCTGATTACTCCCTTGCAGACCCGCGCCTGCAGCGTGGGTCGTATTGATTCGGTATTGAGTTCGATCGTTACCGACCGTGCTTTGCAGACAAAAAAGTGGCCGGCAGCGCTGGCCGCCGGCCCAACTCACAGTCGAGGGTAAAACATTGAATGGAGCGTTCAGGATGAAGCCCTGCTGCCGTACCGCTGCTGCGTTCTCCCCCGCAGCAGACGGGCCACGCAATGGGGTGCGCGGCCCGGTACGGCACCAGCGTTACAACATTACTGCGCCGGCTTGTACCACTTGGCCAGACCGGACTGCAGACGCGCAGCGGCATCTTTCGGCGACATCTTGCCGTTGATGACTTGCGAGTTGATGTTCCACAGCTCGTTTTCCATGTTCGGCGTGCCGCGGTTCAGAATCTGGGCGTTCACACGGATGGTGGACGCGCAGCTCTTGCGCCAGTCGAGGAATTCCTTGGCCACCGGGTCTTTAACGGCGATGGTGTGGCTGGACAGCGAGAAGAAGCCGGTAACCTTATTGGTGTACAGATCAGCAAATTCTTGCGAGCCGAGCCATTCCACAAACTTGTACGCGTCTTCCTTGTTCTTGGACTTGCTGTTCACGCCCATGCCCAGATCGGTATGGTCCGAGATGTAGCACTTGTCGCCAGCCTTGGGCACCGGCGGCGGGAAAGCACCCAGCTCAAAGCCTTGCGCGTTCTGGTTGTAATAACCGATATCCCACGAACCGGCGGCGACGATGGCGGCCTTGCCCGAAGCAAACAGGTTTTGCGTATCGGCGTAGGTTTGCGCGCTGTAGCCCTTGGCCAGGTAGGGGCCGTATTTGGCTTCAACTTCCAGCGGCTCGACAAAACCGGCGTCGGTGAACTTGGCCTTGCCATTGATCAACGCTTTACGGCCTTCTTCACCGTGCCAGTACGGCGCGCCGATGCTGGTGTAAACGATCTGGCTAGCTTCCCACTGGTCATTGGTGCCCAGCGCCAGCGGGGTGTATTTGCCCGAAGCCTTGACCTTGTCCATCACCTTGAAGAAGTCGTCGGTGGTTTTCGGCTCGCTCAGGCCCAGTTCTTTAAAGATCTTTTTGTTGTACAGAAAGCCGTGGATGACCGAGGCAATCGGTTCGCAGAAGGTGTCTTTGCCATCATCGGTTTCCCACGCCACTTTGGCCGAGGCCGGGAAGTTTTCCAGACCCTTCTTGCCGTTCAGTTTTTCCAGCTGGCCTTTCTTGTACAGATCGAGCGACTTGTCGAACGGACGGCAGGTGATCAGGTCACCGGCGGTGCCGCCCGCCAGACGTGCGTTCAGGCTGGAGTCGTATTCAGTCGGGGCGGTCGGGGCAAACTTGACGGTGACGCCCGGATATTTTTTCTGGAAGGCCGGGATCAACACTTCTTCCCACAGTGCCTTGTCATCGGTACGCCAGCTTTCAATGGTCAGCGTGCCGGCTTGCGCTGCGCCTGCTGCCAGCAGGGCCGCTACTACGGCGCTGCGCAGAATGTTCTTGCTATGCATTGATCGATCTCCTCAGATCCGGTTTAACAGGCGGCCGGGCCGATGCCTGCGGCGCCCTTCAACCCCGTTTGTTGGTCGGGGGGTGGCCAGAAATTAGCATCGGCCATGACGTGACACAAAAACCCTGTAAAAAACGTGTCATTAATGAGTAAGTTCATGATTAATAAGCGAAAATGCCACAGTGGGCCCGTTCTGCTTGTTACGCATCATTACAAAACCATGATCGCGGCGCGGCCCGCGCCAGCAATTGCGCCACACCGCGCGGCTTACCCCGCGTCTGGCCAACAACGGGTTTCGCAAGCAATTGCAATGTTTTTTTACAATTCAGCGGCGAACGTTACGCAAGCTGCGCTGGCGCTTTATCTCCATCAATAAACAATTATGATGTCGCGTCTGCGCTGGGCTTGCGCCGTGCTGTGGACGTTCAAAAACAGGTACTGGAGTTATAGAGGGAGAACCGTCGGAATGAAGCCATTGCGCCGTTGCACGCTGGGTGCCACTGTCTGCGCATTGCTGCTGTCCGCCCTCATCGGTAACGCGGCGCAGGCAGCGATCATGGCGCCAGCCAGCGCACCCGACACCCTCAATGTATTGCACTGGTGGACCTCCGCCAGCGAACGCCACGCCGCCGATTACCTGGCCGCGCGCATGCAGGAAGAAAACCTGGCGTGGCAGGATGCCGCCATCCCCGGCGGTGCTGGCGTGGGCGCGATGAAAGTGCTGAAAAGCCGTGTGCTGTCGGGCAAGCCGCCCGATGTAGCGCAACTGATCGGCCCGGCGATTTCGGAATGGGGCGATATGGGCCTGCTGCTGGAGCTGGACAATGTGTCGCGCCGCAGCGGCTGGAACGACAAGTTCTTTCCCACTGTGTGGGGCCTGATCCGCTTGCGCGGACATTCGATGGCGGCGCCGCTGGGCATCCATCGCATCAACACGCTGTTGTATAACCAGCGCATCTTTAATCAGCTCAATCTGCAACCGCCGCGCACCTGGCCCGAATTTGAACGCGCGGCCGACAAGATCTCGCGCGCCGGTTACACGCCGCTGGCGCAAAGCACCGAAGCCTGGCAGATCACCACGCTGTTCGAAACGCTGTTGCTCAGCGAAACCGGCCCCGCGTTCTATCGTGATTTGCTGGTGCGGCGTAACGCCAATGCCTGGGCTGATCCGCGCGTGCGCGTGGCGCTGGAACATCTGCGCCAGCTCAAACGCTGGATGCCGTCGCAATTGTCCGAACGGCCGTGGCAGGATGAAGCCAGCGATCTGGCCCAGGGCCGCGCCGCGATGTGGGTGATGGGGGATTGGGCCAAGGGTGAATTGCAGGCCATGGGCCTGACGGTGGGCGAGCAATTCGGCTGTACTCCCGTGCCCGGCACCGCCGATATGCACCTCTATAGTATCGACACGCTGGTGATGTTTACCGGCGACTACAGCAACCAGTACGCGCAGGAACGCATGGCCACCATGGTGACGTCGCCGCAAGTGCAGGCGGGCTATAACCGCATCAAGGGATCGGTGCCGGTGCGGCGCGATGCCGATGTCGCCAGCATGGATAGCTGCGCACGCCAGTCGTGGACCACGTTTGCGCGCGGCGGCGCGGTGCAGGCGCCCAGCCTGGTGCACCGTATGGCCACGGACGAGGCGCTTAAAGACGCCATCGTCAGCCTGATCCACCGTTATTTTGTTGACGACCGCATGCCGGCCACCGAGCTACAACGCCGCCTGGCCAATGTGGTCCGAGCCTTGTCGCAAGAAGGAAAAAGCGATGAACCGCAAGATACTGGTCGTTGATGACGACCAGAAAACCCGCGCGCTGCTCAAGGCCTATCTGGAAAAAAACCAGTACGAGGTGCGGCTGGCGCATGACGGCGCCAGCTTTATGGCCGAGTTCGAGCGCTACAAGGACGATCTGTCGCTGGTCATTCTGGACGTAATGCTGCCCGACACCGACGGCTTTGTGCTGTGCGCGCATATCCGCAAACGCAGCAGCATTCCGGTGATCATGCTGACCGCCAGCGCCGACGATACCGACAAGATTGTGGGGCTGGAACTGGGCGCCGATGACTATCTGGGCAAGCCCTACAACCCGCGCGAACTGCTGGCGCGCATCAAGGCCGTGCATCGGCGCGCGGGCGTGGAAAGCGGCGCGCCTCCGCGCTTTTATCGCTTTAACGGCTTTAGCCTGGATACGGTAGAGCGCACGCTGACCGACCCGGCGGGCGAGGTGGTCAAACTGACCGGGCTGGATTTTCAGCTGCTTAAATATCTGGTGGAACACCCCGGCCAAATCCTCGACCGCAGCGTGCTGGCCGAAGAAACACGTGGCCGCGATCTGGGCCCGCTGGACCGCTCGCTGGATGTGCAAGTCAGCCGTTTGCGCCAGCGTTTGATGGACGACGGCAAACAGCCCGCCTTGATCAAGACCGTACGCGGCGCGGGTTATGTGTTCTCGGCCGAGGTCTCGACGGCGCATGGCTGAAGCCGATGTGATCGTGGGCGCGCCGCCCTTGTTGCTCCGACGCAAACGCGGTTGGCGGCGGTGGGTGCCATCGTCTTTGCTCGGCCGTTTAACGCTGGTCATGGTGGCCGGGGTGCTGATCAGCCAGGTCATCGGCAATCTGGTCTGGGCCAGTCAGGTGCGGCAGAAGGCGTTGACCGAAGCGCTGGATGCCGCCACGCATGTGGGCGGCAGCGCCGCCAGCGCGCTGCGCTTCTTTAAAAGCCTGCCGCCGCCGTATCGCCCCATTCTGATCGACCAGTTGCGCGAAATGGGCGGCACGCGTTTTTTTGTTAGCGTGAACCATAGCGCCGTCGCCATCGACCCCATCATGGGCAACGAACTGGTCGACCGTGTGCGCGACCGCGTGGTGCAAACGCTATTGCACGAATATCCGCGCGCGCTCGACTACCGCGTCGGCATGGCGTGGCCGGACAAACTGCTGGTCAGCGACGACGGCGTGACGCTGGATGAATTGCCGGATGGCTGGGTGCAGAACACGCTGGTGGTCAAACCACGACCGGCGCCCATCCTGGTCATCCAGGCCGAAATCGAGCCGGATAACTGGGTATATCTGGCGGCGCTGATGCCGGACCCCTATTTTCTGGACGCCGACAAACCATTGCCGGTGGAGCGCCTCGGCTTGCTGTTGGCCACGGTGGCGGTGGTGTTGCTGCTATGTTTGCTGGTGGTGCGCTGGATGACGCGGCCGTTTGCGCAGCTGGCCGAGGCGGCCGAGTCGTTTGGCCAGGGCGTGACGGGCGTGCCTTTGCCCGAATCCGGCAGCCGCGAATTTATCAAGACCGCACGCGCCTTCAATGCCATGCAGGCGCGTATCCAGCGTTATCTGGAAGACCGCGAGCGGCTGTTTACTTCGATTTCGCACGATTTGCGCACGCCGATTACGCGGCTGAAACTGCGCGCCGAAATGCTGGATGACGAGCAGGACCGGGTCGATTTTCATGAGGATCTGGACGAGCTGGATGTGATGGTCAAAGGCGCGCTGCAATCGGTTAAAGACAGCGATATCCATGAGAACCCGGTGCATGTGCGGCTGGACAAGCTGATTCAGCGGCTGGTGGACGGCGCGCATCTGGCCGGGCGCGATGTGGCATTTGCCGCCGGGCCGGTGACCGTGCAAGCGCGGCCGCTGGCGCTCAAGCGCGCGGTGGGCAATTTGCTGGATAACGCCTTGTTCTATGGCGAGCGCGCTGAAGTGCTGATTACGCGCACCGATGAGCTGGTCGAACTGACCATCCGCGATTACGGCCCCGGCGTGCCGGAAGAAGCGCTGCCCAGTCTGTTCCAGCCGTATCTGCGGCTGGAGCATGGCCGCAGCGTTAATACCCAGGGCATGGGGCTGGGGCTGGGCATCGCGCGCAGCATCGTGCACGCGCATGGCGGCGAACTGTTTCTGGCCAACCACGCCAGCGGCGGCCTGGTCGCCACTATCCTGCTACCGATCGGCAAACACGGCGAAGCGATTGATGAGGCATAGGGTGGGTCTAGACCCACCGCTCAAAGCCGTAGAAAAGCATGATGCGGCGGGCTTTTCTGCGGCTTTGGTTGGTGGGTCTAGACCCACCCTATGAGACGGCGGCACAGGCTAACGGTCTGAGTTGGGCGACGCGCACAAACACGGGGCTGCCGA
Organism: Silvimonas sp. JCM 19000; assembly: GCF_054652575.1. Lineage (NCBI taxonomy): Bacteria > Pseudomonadati > Pseudomonadota > Betaproteobacteria > Neisseriales > Chitinibacteraceae > Silvimonas > Silvimonas sp. JCM 19000. Next base: position 123,933 of record NZ_BAAIHC010000003.1, read on the forward strand.
GCGGGCCAATCCGGGCGATAATTACGGCTGTCCTGCAGGAGTGCTCATGCAAGTCCCCGAATTGATCGCTTATCTGAATGGCGCGTTTGCGCCGTTGGCCACGTTGCAAGTGCCGGTGCTGGACCGTGGGTTTCTGTTTGGTGATGGCGTGTACGAAGTCATCCCGGTGTACAGCCGGCGGCCTTTCCGGCTGCAAGAACATATCCACCGGCTCGGCCGCAGCCTGGCTGCCGCACGCATCGACGATCCGCACAGCGAGGCGCAATGGCTGGATCTGGTGCACAAGCTGGTGGCGCAGCAGCCGTTTGATGACCAGTCGGTCTATCTACAGGTAACGCGCGGCCCGGCGTATCCGCGCAACCATGTTTTCCCCAACGTGGCCCAGCCCACCGTGTTTGCCTACGCCGATCCGCTGATCCCGCCCGCACCAGCCCTGGTGCAGCAAGGCGTTAGCGCGGTCAGTGCCGATGACATCCGCTGGCTGCGCTGCAATGTCAAAGCCACTTCGCTGCTGGCCAACGTCTTGCTCCGCCAGATGGCGGCAGACGCTGGCGTCACCGAAACCGTATTATTCCGCGACGGCCTCTTGATAGAAGGCTCGGCCAGCAACATCTTCGTGGTTCGAGACGGCCAGTTGCTGGCGCCACCGCCGTCGCATCTGATGCTCACCGGCATCACTTATGATCTGGTGCTCGAACTGGCGCAACAGCATCAGATTCCCCACCAACAACGCGCTATTACCGCGGCCGAGGTCAGCACGGCCGATGAACTCTGGTTGTCTTCGTCCAGCAAGGAGCTGCTGGCGATTACCGAACTGGACGATCGCAAGATCGGCAACGGCCAACCCGGCCCCCTGTACCGTGCCATGTATCAGCACTATCTCGATTTCAAGCGCGACGTGATGCGCGCAAAGGATGTTCCATGACTACGCCGTCCCCCACTTTTACTGATCTTGATGTTCCGAAGCTGGAAAATCTGGTTGAGTTTCCGGTGCTGATTCCGGTCAAGGCCGTCAGCAAAAAGCAGGTTGAGCTGGCTGATTTCCACAACGCGTTGATGGAAGTCACCATCGCGCATTTCCCTGACTTTGATGCCGCGCTGGTCACCATCCGCCCCAGCAGCCAGGGCAATTACCACGCCGCCACGCTCGACATCACCTTTGACAACATCGAACAAGTGCATGCCATCGATGCAGCGCTGCGCGCGCATCCGCTGGTACGCATGGTGCTGTAACCGGGGATTGCCGCTTTGAAGAATGACGTCAATCTGGCGGCCGACAGCGGAATGTGGTCCGAGCGCGCAAGCGAAGTCCTGGGCGTGCAGATCAAACCGCTGGGCCGGCAGCCGTATGAGCCGATCTGGCATGCGATGCAGGCGTTTACCGATGCCCGCAGCGACGCCACGCCCGACGAGCTATGGCTGCTGGAACACGACCCGGTGTACACGCTGGGCCAGGCGGGCAAGCCCGAACATATCCTGCGCGCCACCGATATTCCGCTGGTCAAGATCGACCGTGGCGGCCAGGTGACGTACCACGGCCCGGGCCAGCTGATTGCATACACGCTGCTGGATTTGCGCCGGCGCAAACTGGGCGTGCGCGAGTTGGTGCGCAAGCTGGAAAACAGCGTGATCGATTTGCTGGATGATTACGATATCGCAGCCTATGGCAAAGTCGATGCGCCCGGCGTGTACGTGCGCATGCCCGAGACCGGTATCGAGGCCAAGATTGCTGCGCTGGGTTTGCGCATCCGCAATGGCTGCGCATTTCATGGCTTGTCGCTCAATGTGGATATGGATCTGACCCCGTTTAGCTGGATTAACCCGTGTGGCTACGCCGGGCTGCAAGTAGCGCAACTTTGCGATTTTGGCGTGCGCGAGACACCCGCTGCCCTGGCTGCTAGAATGGCCGCCAAAATCCTGAACCAGATCAACTGATTAACGCGCGTGCGGTGTGCAAATGCCGCGCGTGCCGCCGGGGCCACAAGCCTGGGCGGAGCCGGAACGGACCATGACTGAAGAATTGAAAACCGCCTCGAACGCAGTAGGTGTCAAACACAAGGGCGAGGCCAAGACCGCGCGGATTCCCATCAAGATTGTGCCGCTGGAACAAAAGCTGAAAAAACCGGAGTGGATCCGGGTGACGGCGCCCAGCCTGAACAGCCGCTTTTACGAAATCAAAGAGATTTTGCGCGAGCAAAAGCTGCACACGGTCTGCGAAGAAGCGTCCTGTCCCAATATTGGCGAATGCTTTGGCAAAGGCACCGCCACCTTCATGATCATGGGCGACATCTGCACCCGGCGTTGCCCGTTCTGCGACGTCGGCCACGGCCGCCCCAATCCGCTGGATACCGAAGAACCCAAACATCTGGCCGAAACCATTGCCGCGCTGCGTTTGCGCTATGTGGTGGTGACGTCGGTGGATCGCGACGATTTGCGCGATGGCGGCGCCCAGCATTTTGTCGAATGCATCAGCAACACGCGCGCGCTAAGCCCGGAAACGCAGATTGAAGTACTGGTGCCTGACTTCCGCGGCCGTCTCGATCTGGCGCTGCAAATCTTTGGCGACGGTCTGCCTGACGTGATGAACCACAATCTGGAAACCGTGCCGCGTCTGTACAAGCAAGCGCGTCCGGGCTCGGATTATCTGCATTCGCTCAAGCTGCTGAAGGACTTCAAGGCCCTGTATCCGCAGGTGAATACCAAGTCCGGCATCATGGTGGGCCTGGGCGAAACCGACGAAGAAATCCTGCAGACCATGCGCGATATGCGCGCTCACGATATCGATATGCTGACCATCGGCCAGTATCTGCAGCCGTCCAATGGCCACTTGCCGGTGCTGCGTTACGTGCACCCGGACACCTTCAAGATGTTTGAGGAAGAAGCCTACAAGATGGGCTTCAAGCATGCGGCGGTGGGGGCGATGGTGCGTTCGAGCTACCACGCCGACCAGCAAGCGCATCACGCGGGTTTGTGATCACCGCATGACCAGCGATCTGCCGCGCCACAAGCTGACCATGACCGTGCTGATGATGCCCGAGATGGCTAATTTCTCGGGCAATGTGCACGGCGGTCAGCTGCTTAAACTACTGGATGAAGTCGCCTACGCCTGCGCCAGTCGCTATGCCGGCACCTATGTGGTGACGCTGTCGGTGGATCAGGTGATCTTTAAACAGCCGATCCATGTGGGTGAGCTGGTGACGTTTCTGGCCAGCGTTAACTACACCGGCCGCACCTCGATGGAAATCGGCATCCGCGTGGTGGCCGAGAATGTGCGCCAACGCACTGAGCGCCATACCAATAGTTGCTACTTCACCATGGTGGCGCTCGACGACGCCGGCAAACCCGCCGCCGTGCCGGTGCTGACCCCCGAAAACGACATCGAACAAGCCCGCTGGACCCAAGCTGAAGCCCGCCGGACTGCGCGCCTGCGTGCCTGACGGCAATAAAAAGAACGCTGCGTAGGGTGCGTTACCCCGGGTTTTGGGGGCAACGCACATTTTGGGGCCCAAGGCCCCGGCCCCATTCGGGGCCATCCAGCGTCCAAGGCATAACTGGAATGTGCGTTGCCCCCCGCAAGCGAGGACAAGCCCCCAAAACCCGGGGGTAACGCACCCCACGTGGCGATGGTTAGTGCAGTGGTATCCGGATGATCATCTGCAGCCCGCCTTCGGGGCGATTGCTGGCTTTGATGCTGCCGCCGTGCGCTTGCACTGCGCGTTGCGCGATGGCCAGGCCGAGACCGTGGCCGGGTTGGCGGTTGGCGCCATCCAGCGTCACAAAGGGCTGGAACATCTGTTCCAGCTTGTCGTCCGGTACGCCCGGGCCCTGGTCGGCCACGGCGATTTCCAGCGCTTCGCCGCGCAAATGCGCCGCCACAATCACGCGCTGGCCGGGCGCGGAATATTTCATCGCATTACGCACCACGTTTTCCACCGCCCGATACATCGGTTCGGCTCGGCCGCGCAGGATAATTTCGCGGGCATCCAGCGCCGGGTCACGCGCCAGATCAATCTGCACCCCGGCGTTTTCCGCCTCAAAGCGGGCGTCATCGACAATGGCGTCCAGCAATTCAATCACATCAAAATAATGGTCCGGATCGCCTTCGCCGGCCGCTTCCAGCCGTGACAGGGTCAGCAGCTCGCCCACCAGTTCGTCCAGCCGGTGCGATTCGCGCTCGATGCGTTCCAGACTGTTGGCCATATTTTCTGGTTGCTTGCGCGCCAGCCCCACCGCCACTTGCAGTCGAGCTAGCGGCGAACGCAGTTCGTGCGATACATCGTGCAGCAATTGCTGCTGCGAATTCACCAACTGCTTGAGCCGCTCGGCCATGCGGTCAAAGTCATGCCCCAGATCGGCAATCTCATCGCGCCGACGGCCCATGCGGGGCGCAATGCGCTCGTCCAGATCGCCATTGGCCACCCGGTCAAAGGCGCGCTGCAATACGCGGATCGGCCGGGTCAGATAGAGCGCGAGCAGCGCGCTGAAAACCAGGCTGCCCAGCCCGCCCAACCACAAAATCTGCGGCGGCAGCCATGCCCCTGGCGGCGGGGTACGCCGCGCGCGGTTTTCGTCGTAGGTCATGAACACCAGCAGTGACTGCGCTTGTGGCGTGGTAACGCGGATGACCGAGGAGTAATCCTGTTGATCGTGCCGATCATGGGCATCCGGGCCACCGATCGGACCAGGCGATTGCGCCGGGTTGGCCAGGATTTGCCGCGCCATCTTCAAGGCGGTGGGGGGCACCGGCCGGTTGAGTACGTCGTGATCGTTGTCATCCACCACCAGCAAATTGGCGCGCATGAATTTCGACCAATGCCGCGACACCTCGGTCAGTGCCGGTACGCCGCCGTATTGCAGCACAGCGGCGGCCGAATTGGTGATGCTAGACACGCGCGGATCGGTCGCCAGTGCCTCGCGCACCACCGCGCTGCGCTGTTCGTCATAGATGGCGAAGACGGCGGCGACGGCAAAGAAGCCAGCGATCAATGTCACCCAGAACAGCAGCAGAATTTTCCAGAACAAACGGCCGCGGGGCAGAAAAGACAGCGAGATCGGCTTCATTCGGGTTGCCATTGATAACCGATGCCACGCACGGTCTGGATGGGAGAGCGGCCATCGGCGTAGGTGCCGAGTTTTTGCCGCAGATTGCTCATGTGCACATCGACGCTGCGGTCATAACGCGTATGCGGCCGCCCCAACGCCTGCTCGCACAGCTCGTTTTTGTTAAGCACTTTGCCTTGCGCTTTGAGCAGCATTTCCAGCAGATTGAATTCAGAACTGGTCAGGTCCAGCGCCGCGCCAGCCCATTCGGCCCGGCGGTAGGCCGGGTTGAGTTCCAGTGGGCCGGAACGCAAGGGCGCGTTGCTGTCCTCCGCCACTTCGACATTGCCGGTGCGGCGCAGAATGGCGCGCAGCCGCGCCACCAGCTCGCGCGGCTGACAGGGCTTGGGCACATAATCATCCGCGCCCAGTTCCAGCCCGATAATGCGGTCGATATCGTCACCCTTGGCCGTCAGCATGATGACCGGCATGCGGCTTTTTTCGCGGATATGCCGCAGCGTCTCGATCCCGCCCAGGCGCGGCATCATCACGTCGAGTACGGCGATGGCATATTGGCCCGTCAGCGCGGCGGCCACGCCGGATTCGCCATCGTGTACGGCATCGGCTTCAAAGCCTTCCGTGGCCAGGTATTCCACCAGCATGGTGCAGAGCTCGACGTCATCGTCGACCAGCAAAATACGCATGGCGCGGTCCTTTGACTTTTATGTAGTGATCACGCTCACATCTTCGCCGATCCGGCCTGCAACCACCAAGTGAAGCGGCCCGCATTTACGCAATCTTTTCACTCTGTTGACCCAGGTTTACGAGGCAGCGTCGCATAGTGGCATCACGGCAAAGGAACACGGCGCCGCAGGTTTCCAGCGCCGCCCCCCGCCATCTAACAGGAGGTGCCCCATGTTGAAGTTGAATGCAAAACGTCTGCTTGTTGCTTCGGGTCTGGTTCTTGGTCTGAGCGCAGGCGCATCCATGGCCAACCCGCACGTTTCCGTCAGCATAGGCCTGGGCGTGCCGGTGGCACCGGTGGCCATCGGGTATCAGCCCGCACCGGTCTATGTAGCGCCCGCCCCGGTCTATGTCCGTCCGGCCCCGGTCTACGTGGCACCGCGCCCGGTGTATGTGCAACCGCGTCCGGTGGCGTATTACCCGCCGCGCGGCGGCTATTACGCCGGTCGACCGCACTTTGATGACCGGGGCCGCAACGGTTGGGATCATCACGACGACCACGGTCGGGACCACGACCGTCGCTGATACAGCCGACACAGAACTTTACTCAGGCTTTTCATTGAGTTAACCCACCTTAACAAATGCGCGGTGCACACTGTGGACTGAGCATTTCGCAGCCTGGCTGGACCTCCTCGACGTCCAGACCCGGCTGACCCAAACCGATAACCCCTCAGAGGTGAACGATGATCCGTACTCTCTTTGCAACTGCACTGATTTCTTCTTCCTTGCTGGCTGGCGTGGCGCTGGCTGATCAAACCCCGCCGCCGCCGCAAGCCGGCAGCGCACCGCAGGCCGGTGAACACCATGGCTGGGGCGGCCCGCGTGGTCCGCAAGGCAAGGAAGGCCCGGGCCGTGAAGGCTTCCGCGGCGAACATGGTCCGCGTGGCGGCTTTATGCTGGCCGGGCTTGATCTGACCGACGCGCAACGCGACCAGATCTGGAAACTGCATTACGCCGCCGAGCCGACGGCGCACGCCCAGATGGAAACGCTGCGCAAGACGCGCAAGGCGCTGCATGAGCTGCTGCAATCCAAAGATTATTCCGATGCCAAGGCGCAGCAACTGGTGCAGCAACAAGCCCAGGCCCAGGCCACGCTGGAACTGAACCGCATCAAGACCGAACGTGCAGTGGTGGCGCTGCTGACGCCTGAGCAAAAGCAGAAGCTGGACGAGCGCATGAAAGAGCACGCCGAGCATGGCCCGGAACACGGTGGCCCTGGCGGCTGGGACAAGCGCGCTGACAACGACGGCCCGCGTGGTCCGCAGGATGGCCCGAAAGACGGTCCGCACGAAGACTGAGTTGCACGCACGACCTTGCTGTGAGCGAACAAAAACGGAGCCTTGGGCTCCGTTTTTTTTTGCCCGTTGCAGCGCGCAATTATCGCTGCTGCGGCAGTCGCAATTGTAAGAAAACTGCGCTGTACTCAGCGTGCCACCGCCCCCGCAAATTTCAAGATTGGGCTGGAAATCAAAAAAATTGCCGCTATAAAGCAATCTATCCACAATAAACTTACTTATAAATGATATCAAAAGTAAGTAAATGGTGGCTTGCACGTGCCGGTGTTTGCGCCCGTGCGTCCATAACGGCAGATCACATTCGGGGCGGATGATGAAAACAGCCAGCAAGACCCAAAGATCGATCCGTAACTTTGCCATGCGCGCGATTTCCAGCGCCTTGCTGGCAGAATTTTCCGCCCAGGCGGCCGCGATCACGACCTTGTCGAGCGGCGGTGCGCAGACGGTGAACAGCGATTCCTCGTACCAGGTGCTGACGGGCACCACCATCACCAGCAGCGCGGGTGGCGTTACCGTAAACGGGATTGCACCGGTGACGTTTTCCAATGCCGGCAAGTTATATTCCAGCGGGCCCAACGGCGGGCTGACCTTTAATGTGGCGGGCACCGTTACCAATCAGTTGGGCGGAATTATCGGTGGCACCAGCTACGGCGTGCAGATGTATGGCGCTAACGACAATCTGATCAATTACGGCGATATCTACGCCACGTCCTCCAAGCCGGTGGAATACGGGGTAAACGCCACCGGCACCTTTGATAACTACGGCACCATTAACGCCGGGACGCCAGCGGGCAGCACCGCTGATGCCGTGAACATCAATGCCACGGGGCTGGTGACGGTCAACAACCATGCCGGTGCCAGCATCAAATCCGGCACCGGCACGGCCTACGATCACGGCATCATGGGATCAGCCGGTAACTCGGTGGTCCAGAATGATGGTGAGATTCTCACCTCGCGTGAGGCCATTTATATGAATGGCGCAGGCACAGTCACGCTCACTAACAGCGCTAGCGGGTCGATTACCTCGCGGGTAACGGAAGCGCTGGAATTGCAGAGTGGCAGTACGGTCAACAATTTCGGGCTGATCACCACCCAGTCCACCACGACGCCCATCATTTTGCTGAGCGGCAATAACAACCGCGTCAACCTGGGCACCGGGTCCAGCTTGACCGGCGGTAATGGCGTCGCCATCAATAGCACCGGCACGGGCAATACGGTCAGTCTGAGCGGCAGTGGTAGCCTGGCAGGAAGCCTCAAAGGCGCCACCACCGCTGGCCTGCAGTCATTGACCGCGGCGGCGGGTAGCAACTGGACCCTCAACGGCGATATCGATCTTTCCGGTACCGCGGCCAACACTATCGATGTGCAAGGCAATCTGACGCTGGGCGGGGCTGCCATCAATGCCGCTAGCGGCAGCATCACCATCGCCAGCGGCGCCGTGCTGACGCTGACTGATGGCGGTACCGGGGGCAGTTATAACGGCAATATCGTCAATAACGGCGACCTCTATTACGCGCGCGGCGACGATATCAGCGTGGGCAGCGTCACCAGTGGCAGCGGCGACTGGTTCCAGAACGGCCCAGGCAAACTCACGCTGACGGCGGCGCAGGGTTATACCGGTGCCACCACCGTGAATGGCGGCACGCTGGCGCTGGGAGTGACTAACGCGCTGGCCAGCAGCCGACGGGTCGAGGTGGTATCGGGCGCGACGCTGGATCTGACCAACAAAGCACAGTCGGTGCATAACTTGTCCGGCGGCGGCAATGTGCTGCTGGGTTCGGCCACGCTAACCGATAGTGTCGATGTGGACGGTCAGTTCTCCGGCGTGATCTCGGGTACCGGCAGCGTGACCAAAACCGGTAGCGGCATCCTCGTCCTCGGCGGCGCCAATACCTATACCGGGCGTACCACGGTCAGCGCGGGCACCTTGCAGATCGGTGATGGCGATACCTCGGGCAGCCTCAAAAGCGATATCAGCAATAGCGGCACGGTGGTGTTTGATCGGACCGATGTATCCGAGTACGCCAATGCCGTGACCGGCAGCGGTGCCATCATCAAACAAGGCAGCGGCACCACCATCCTGACCGGCGCCAACGACACCACCGGGGCGGTGACCATTAGCGCCGGCACGTTGCAACTGGGCAATGGCGGTAATACCGGCGTGCTGTTCAACGACATAAGCAACAACGGCAAGCTGGTGTTCAATCGCAGCGACGGCGTGGTATTCAGCAGCGACATCAGCGGCACCGGTACGGTCACCCAGGCGGGCAGTGGTGCAACGGTGCTGACCGGCACCAACACCTTTACCGGCGATCTGTTGATCAGCAACGGCGTGCTGCAGGTTGGCAAGTTCGCCACCACCGGCAGCATCACCGCCAATGTGATTGATAACGCCGAATTCACCTACGGTCGCAGCGACGACGTCACCTTTGGCAAGATCATTAGCGGCAGCGGCCACTTTACCCAGGACGGCCCGGGCAAGCTGACCTTGACCGGCAGCAATACTTATACCGGCGGTACCTTGATCAATTCAGGCTCGCTGCAGATCGGCGCGGGTGGCACCAGCGGCAGCATTGTGGGCAATGTGGTCAACAATGCCGCGCTCATTTTCAACCGCAGCGACAGCGTCACCTACGCCGGCGTGGTCAGCGGCAGCGGCACCCTCACGCAGGCGGGCAGCGGCACCCTGATCCTGACTGGCGATCAGACCGCCACCGGCCTGACCACCATCAGCAACGGCACCTTGCAACTGGGCGCGGGCGGCAGCACCGGGTCGGTGGCGGGAGATATTGCCAATGCGGGCACGTTGAGCATCAATCACAGCAACGCGTTTGTGTTTGCGGGTGGCCTGAGCGGCACCGGCACGCTGAACCAGGACGGCAGCGGCATCACCACCCTGAGCAAGCCCACCAGCGCTGGCACGGTCAATATCAATGCGGGCAAGCTGGTGTTCGGGCAGGAGGGCGTCTTTAACGGCGCCAGTCTGAATCTGGGGGCTGCCGGTAACGCGGTGTTAAGCAGTACCGCACAGCTTGCCTTTAGCGGGGCTGCCAATCTGGAAGGGACGCTGACCGTAGGGGTGCGCCACGACGCGCCTTGGGTCACCGCTGACACCGCCACCCTCGGCATCGCCTCACTGCTGGACATCAGCGGGTTTACTGCCAGCGCGCCGGCCAAAGCCAGCGATCTGGGTAGCGAAAACATCACCATCCTGCAGACCAGCAACGGGATTACCGGCAATTTCGGTGTGGTGAACCTGAATGGCGCGACGGCCAATTCCGATTTCCTGGTGGCACAAGGGGCGCTATCGAGCGACAACAAAAGCTATCTGGTGGGCACCGCGCTGGCGTGGACGTCGCCGGACCGAGGCTACGGCACGTTTACCCTGGCCGATGTTGCCGATAGCTTCAATGTGGATGTGGTGTTGCCGGATGAAAGCGCCAATGCCAACACCGGCTGGGATGGCGTCACCCTGAGCAAAGGCGGCGCGGGCACGCTGACGCTGTCGGCGCTCAATACGTACAGCGGCGCCACCCGTATCAACGCGGGCAGGCTGACCACCGGCGTCACCGACGCCATCAGCAGCAGCAGCGGGGTGGCAGTGGCCAGTGGCGCCACCTTCAATCTGAATAACTTTGGCCAACATGTGCAGAGCCTGACCGGGTCGGGCGCCGTCACCCTGGGCTCGGCCACGCTTACCGTCAACAACGGCACGGCTGATCAGTTTGATGGCGTTATCAGTGGCAACGGCACGCTCAGCAAAACCGCCAGCGGTACCCTGACGCTTACCGGTGAAAACACCTGGAGCGGCTCCAGCACCATTAGCGCTGGCACTTTGCAGATCGGCGCGGGCGGCACCAGCGGCAGCATCAAGGCCAACTTGATCGACAACGCCAACGTCATCTTTAACCGCAGCGACAACAGCACTTATGCCGGGGTAATTTCCGGGACCGGCAGCGTCACCAAAAACGGCGCGGGCAACCTGATCCTGACGGGGGCCAATAGCTGGACCGGGCTGACTTCGGTCACGCTGGGCAGCTTGCAGATCGGCGCGGGCGGCACCAGCGGCAGTCTGGTCGCCGATATCACCAATAACGCCAATGTCACGTTTAACCGCAGCAACATCCTCACCTACGCGGGGGTGATCAGTGGCAGCGGCACGCTCACCCAGGCGGGCAGCGGCAGCACCATATTGAGCGGCGACCAGTTGTTTACCGGCGATGTGCAGATCAACGCCGGCACCTTGCAGCTAGGCACCGGCGGCACCAGCGGGAGCGTGGCGGTGGATATCGTCGATAACGCCAACCTCACGTTCAACCGTAGCGACACCCTGCGCTACAGCAAGGTCATCAGCGGCAGCGGCACCGTCACGCAAGCGGGCAGCGGCAGCACCGTGCTGACGGGCGCCAATACCGTCACCGGCAATGCCATCATCAGCGCAGGCAGCTTGCAGATCGGCGCGGGCGGTACGGTGGGCAGCTATAGCGGCAATATCGTCGATAACGCCAACCTCACGTTTAACCGCAGCGATACCACCACTTACGCGGGCAATATCAGTGGCAGCGGCACTTTTTCGCAGCTTGGCGCGGGCACCACTTTGCTGACCGGCAACAATAGCTACAGCGGCAAGACCACGATCAGCGCCGGTACCTTGCAGATCGGTGCCGGGGGCACCAGCGGCAGCGTGGCCGGGGCGATCGACAACGCCGCCAGCCTGGTCATCAACCGCAGTGACGCCTATACCGTGGCGGGCGCCTTGTCGGGCAGCGGTACGTTTAACCAGAACGGCGCAGGCACCACCACCTTGAGCCAGACCGGCACCCAGGGTGACATCAATATCAATGCCGGCGGACTGGTATTCGGGCAAAGCGGTACCTTTAATGCGGCTGATGTGATGGTGGGGGCGGATACCACCGCCACATTAGGCACGGCGGCGCGGGTGGCGGCGACCGGCTCGGTGGCCGTGAGCGGCACGCTGGCTGTCACCGCCGTGGGCGGCGGCGCGGCGCTGATCACCGCAGGCAGCGCCAGCCTGGGCACGGATTCGGTGCTGAATGTGGCCGGGTTCAGCGGCGGCGCCGTGAGTAAAGCCAGCGACTTGCCGGGCACCCGCACCACCATCCTGCAAACCACCGGCGGCATCAGCGGCGATTTTTCCAGTGTGGATCTGGGCGGTGCGGCGAATAGCGTCGACTATGTGGTCATCGAAAACGGCAAAACCAGCGATGGCAAAAGTTATAACGTCGGCAGCGTGCTGGCATGGAACGCCAACAATGCCGACGCCACCGGCAGTTTTACCCTGGCCCAGCCCGCTGACAGCTTTAATGTCGACGTGGTACTGGCCAACCAGAGCGCCAATGCCACCACGGGCTGGGACGGCAGCACGCTGAGCAAGGCGGGATCAGGCACGCTGACCTTGTCGGCACTCAACACCTATAGCGGCGCCACCCAGATCAATGCCGGCACGCTCAAGACCGGCGTGGCCAATAACCTGGGCAATAGCAGCGGCGTGGCCATTGCCAGTGGTGCCACGCTGGATCTGAACGGCTTTGCGCAAAGCGTGCAGGCATTAAGCGGCAACGGCCAGGTGGCCTTGGGTTCGTCCGCGCTGACCATCAATAACGCGGCCGCTGACACCTTTGCCGGCGTCATGGGCGGCAGCGGCAGTCTGAGCAAGACCGGGGCGGGCGTGTTGACGCTGACCGGCGCCAATACGTTCACCGGCACGACCAATATCGGCGCGGGCACGTTGCAGCTTGGCGCTGGCGGCAGCAGCGGTTCGCTGGCCGGTGCCATCGCCAACAACGCCACGCTGAACATAAACCGCAGCGACGCCTATAGCCTGGCCGGGGTTTTGTCGGGCAGCGGCACGTTCAACCAGAACGGCAGCGGTAGCACCACGCTGGCCCAGGTCGGAACCCAGGGTGATATCAACGTCAACGCGGGCCAGCTGGTGTTTGGCCAGAGTGGCAGCTTTGGCGCGGCCAATCTGACGGTAGCCGGGGGCGGCACCGCCACTGTCGGTAATGCCGCGCGGGTGGCCGCCACCGGCGCGCTCACCGTCAACGGCACGCTGGGCGTGAGCGTATCGACCGGCGCGGCGCTGATCACCGCCGCTAACGCCAGCCTCGGCGCGACGTCGGTGCTGAATGTGGCGGGCTTTGCCGCCGATACCTCGAACAAAGCCAGTGCCCTGGCGGCCAGCCGCACCACGGTGCTGCAAACCACGGGCGGCATCAGCGGCGATTTTTCCAGCGTCAATCTGGGCAGTGCTAGCGCGCCAGCGGATTACCTGGTGGTGGCCGGGCAGAAATCGAGCGATAACAAAAGCTATAGCGTGGGCACGGCCTTGGCATGGTTGTCCGGCGGCGCCAGCGCCAATGGCCGCTTTACCCTGACCCAGCCGACCGATGCGTTTGAGGTGGATGTGGTGTTGGCCAATCAAAGCGCCAATCCCGCCACGGGCTGGGACGGCAGCACGCTGAGCAAAGCCGGCTCCGGCACGCTGACCTTGTCGGCGCTGAATACCTATACCGGCGCCACCGAAATCAATGGCGGCACGCTCAAGACCGGCATCGCAAACAACCTGGGTAACAGCAGTAACGTGGCGATTGGTAGCGGCGGCGTGCTGGACTTGAACGGCATGGCGCAAAGCGTGCAGTTGCTGAGCGGCAGCGGCAACGTCAACCTTGGCGCGGCCACTCTGACCGTCAACAACACGGCGGCCGATACCTTTGCCGGGGTGATTGCGGGCAGCGGTAATCTGAGCAAAACCGGCAGCGGCGTGCTCAGCCTGAGCGGGGCCAATAGCTTCAGCGGCAGCACCACCGTCAGTGCCGGCACCTTGCAGCTGGGCGCGGGCGGCACCAGCGGCAGCATCGCCACCGACGTGGTCGACAACGCCAATCTCGCTTTCAATCGCAGCGACAGCGCCAGCTTTGGCAAAGTCATCAGCGGCAGCGGCACGGTCACCCAACTGGGCACGGGCACCACCATCCTGACCGGGGCCAATACTTTTAGCGGCAACGCCATCGTCAGCGCGGGCACGCTGCAGATCGGCGATGGCGGCAGCAGCGGCAGTATCGCCAGCAATGTGATCGACAATGCCAATCTGAGTTTTAACCGCAGCGACAGCGTCATCTTTGCCAAAGTCATCAGCGGCAGCGGCACGCTGACGCAAGCCGGTAGCGGCAGCACGATATTGACCGGGGCCAACAGCTTTAGCGGCGACGCCATCGTCAGCAACGGCACCTTGCAAATCGGCAATGGCGGCAGCAGCGGCAGCATTGCCAGCAATGTGGTCAACAATGCCAGCCTGGTGTTCAAGCGCAGCGATGACGTGACATTTGGCCAGAGCATCAGCGGCAGCGGCACGCTGACCCAGGCGGGTAGCGGTGCCTTGATCTTGACCGGCAGCAACAGTTTTAGCGGTAACGCCGTGGTCAATAGCGGCAGTCTGCAAATCGGCAACGGCGGCAGCAGTGGCAATCTGAGCGCCAATATCGTCGACAACAGCGCCGTGGTATTCAAGCGCAGCGACAGCGTTACCTATGTCGGCAATATCAGTGGCAGCGGCACGCTCACCCAGGCCGGTAGCGGCACTACCATCCTGACCGGCAATAACAGCCACAGCGGCCTGACCACGATCAGCAGCGGTACCTTGCAGCTGGGCAATGGCGGCAGCAGCGGGGCGGTGGCCGGGGCCATCGCCAATAACGCCAATCTGAGCGTCAACCGGAGCGATGCCTATAGCCTGAGCGGCGTGTTATCCGGCAGCGGCACGTTGAACCAGAACGGCAGTGGCAGCACCACGCTGAGCCAGGTCGGCACGCAAGGCAATATCAACGTCAACGCCGGGCAACTGATCTTTGGCCAGAGCGGCAGCTTTAGCGCTGCCAATGTGGCGGTCGCCAGCGGCGCCACTGCCACCATCGGCAGTGCCGCGCGCCTCGCCGCCAGCGGCACGCTTAGCGTCAACGGCAATCTGGGGGTGAGTGTGTCGACCGGCCCCGCGTTGATCACCGCGGCGTCGGCCACGCTGGGCGCCAATTCGGTACTGAATGTGGCTGGTTTTGCCGCCGATGCCTCGGACAAAGCCAGCGCATTGGAGGCCGACCGCACCCAGGTCATCCAGACCACGAACGGCATTAGCGGCAATTTTGCCAGCGTCAATCTGGGTGGCGCGGCCGCGGGCGGTGATTACCTGGTGGTGGATGGCGAGAAATCGGCCGACGGCAAAAGCTATAGCGTCGGCACCGCGCTGGCATGGACGGCGGGCGGCAGCACGGCCAATGGCACTTTTACCCTGATCGACGCCAGCAACACTTTCGACGTGGATGTGGTGCTGGCCAACCAGGCGGCCAACCCGCTCACGCAATGGGATGGCCAGAGCCTGACCAAAGCCGGCGCCGGGACGTTGACCTTGTCGGCGGCGAATAGCTACAGCGGCAGCACCACGGTCAACGGCGGCACGCTGCGCAGCACGCTGGCCAACAATCTGAACAGCAGCAGTGCCGTCAGCGTGGCCAGTGGGGCCACGCTGGCGCTGGTGGACGTCAACCAGACCCTCAATCAATTGAGCGGGGCGGGGCAGGTGACGATAGGCAGCGCCACGCTGACGGCGCGCAACGTGCAGGATAGCGAACTGGACGGCGGCATCAGCGGCAGCGGCGCCCTGATCAAAACCGGTACGGGCAAGCTCACGCTGGGCGGCGCTAACAGTCTGGGTGGCGGTGTGACGGTAAGTGCGGGCAGTTTGCAGATCGGCGACGCTGCAAACAGTGGCACGCTCAGCGGCGATCTGATCGACAACGCCAGCGTACTGTTTGATCGCGCTGATGCCAGCAGTTATGCCGGGGTGTTGTCCGGCAGTGGCCAGGTCAGCAAAAACGGCAACGGCGCGCTGACTTTAAGCGCGGCCAATAGCTGGAGCGGTGGCACGCAAATCAATGGCGGCAGCTTGATCCTTGCGCAAGCCAATAGCGCGGGCAGCGGCGCGCTGACGCTGGCGGCACCGGCTACGCTGGTGCTCGGTTTCAGCAATACCGCCTTCAATAACGTGATCAATGGCGCTGGCACCGCCAGCCTGGGCGGCAGTGGCATGACGCTGGCCGCGGATAACTCGGGCTTTAGCGGCACATGGGATATCAGTGGCGGGCTGGCGGTGACGGCGTACAGCCAGCTGGGCGCCGGTGCGGTGATGCTGGACGGCGCCAGCAGCCGGCTTGATCTGAATGCGGCAGGGGCTACTTTTGATCGGGCATTGAGCGGCAATGGCACGCTGAGTGTCACGCAGAACAATGCCGCTGACGCTTTCAATCTCGGGGCGCGCGCTGGCAGTGGCTTTGCGGGCCAGTTGCAGCTGCAACGCGGGGTGCTGGCGCTGGATGCGGCGGCTTCGACCGCGCTCGGCAACGCCACGCTGCAATTAACCAGCAGCAGCGCCGCCCTGCTGGATGACGACCGCAGTGTGGGCAATCTGGTGCTCAACGGCGGGCAGATCAAAGAAAACAATAATGGCCGCGTGTTTACCCTGACCACGGGCAACCTGGATTTGTCGGCGGGCGGCGCGCTGGCCCTGAATGTGCCGACCAATCTGCTGCCCCCGGTCATCCCGGCGCGGCCGTCCTATTTTGATCAGGACCAGATCAAGACCATCCAGGTGGTGCGCGCGACCGGCAGCGTAAGCGGCAGCGAGCAAGCCATCCCCTTGCTGCAGGCAGATGGCGTTACGCCGGTGTCGGATATCACCAATGTCAACGTGGTTGATGCGCAAAACAATGTGATTGGCGTGGCCACGTATAACGATGGCGCCACCACCAGCAGCGACGGCATCTGGTTGGGCTACAACCTGGTGCAACTGAATTTCAATCCAGGCCAGACCTTGCTGGTACAAGCCGACCCGGCGGGTGACAACACGCTGATCGCCAGACTGACCGGCAGCGGCAATGTCAATTTCTCTGGCAGTGGCGCGATGGTGGTCAACAATCCGGCCAACGATTACAGCGGCAATACCACGGTCAGCGCCGGCATCGTGCAACTGGGGCACGACCAGGCGCTGGGGCATACCGCTGATGTGGCCTTGAGCAGCGGCGCGGGGCTGGATCTGGCAGGCAAGACGCAAGATATCAGCAGCCTGCATGGCGCCAGCGGCAGCACGCTGGCTTTGAATGGCGGCACGCTGAATCTGGCACAAGGCGGGGTGAGTGCAGGCGCGCTGAGCGGCACCGGCATCCTGAATCTGAATGGGGGCGTGCTGGCCGTGCAGGGGGCGAATGCGGCACTGGCGGCGACGACGAATATCGCTGCGCCCACGCAAGTGACGCTGGATAACGTGGCGGGCCTGGGCACCGGCGCGGTCAATCTGGATGGCGAGCTTGATGTGCAAGGTGCGCAGGGTACATGGAGCAATCCGGTCAGCGGTGCAGGCAAGCTGAACCTGCAGAACCAGGCGCAACTGCTCATCCCGAACGCAGCGCCGCTGGCGCATTACGCGGGCACGCTGACGGTGGACAGCGGGGCGCAATTGAGCGGGCAAGAAAGTGGCGCGCTCGGCGGCGCCAGCATCATCAATAACGGCACGGTGGTACTGCAGAATGAGCAGGCCTGGACCATAGCCAATGCCATCAGCGGCAGCGGCAGCCTGAACAAAACCGGCAGTGGCACGCTGGTGGTGGACCAGGGCTTGAACTACAGCGGCGACACGCACGTGAGCGCCGGCACGCTGCAAGTGGGCAGCAATTCCAGCGGGCGGCTGGACAGCACGGGCACCGTCACGGTGGATAGCCCGGCCACGCTGACCGGCTTGGGCACGCTGGCCGGTTCGGTTATCAATAACGGTCTGATCAAAGCCATGGACGGCGGCAGCGCCACCCTGGTCGCCCAGCAAGGCTTGCGCCGCAATATGATCCAGCCGCAAGTACGCATCGGCCTGAGCCCAAACAGCAATCTGACCATCGCCGGTGATCTGAGCAATAACGGCTTGATCGATCTGACCGGCAGCACGCCCGGCAATACGCTGACCATCAACGGCAATTACCGCAGCAACGGCGGCCAGCTCAAATTGAATACGCAATTGGGCAACGACAGCGCGCCGACCGACCAATTGATCGTGCACGGCAGCACGGCGGGGGCGACGGCGGTCAGCGTCAACAATATCCATGGCAGCGGCGAGCAAACCGTCAACGGCATCCGCCTGGTGCAGGTGGATGGGCAATCGGCGGGCACTTTTGCCTTGCAAGGGCGGGCGGTGGCGGGCGCGTATGAATATTTTCTGTTCCGCGGCACGCCCAGCGGCGATGACGGCAGTTGGTATCTGCGCTCACAAAGCGCCACGCCGACGCCGACCCCCACGCCGACGCCCAGCCCAAGCCCGAGCCCAACGCCGGCACCGGTGGTCCGGCCAGAACCGGGGGCCTACGGCGCCAATCAGAGCGTGGCCACCGAACTGTTTGTGACCACGCTGCACGACCGCGCGGGCGACAACCGACTGGGCGACAGCGGCGGCAACCCCGCTGGCTGGGCCAGGTTGGGCACCGGCAGCGCGGACGGCGAGGCGGCGAATGGCGCCATCGATGTCAAACAAGACGCCACCGTGCTGCAAGTGGGCGTGGACTTGCTGCGCCGTGACCTGGGCGCGCAACGTGTCCGCGCCGGGCTTATGCTGGGCTATGGCCATGTCACCAGCAGCAGCAAAGCCGAGGGCGTGAGCGCCAACGCGGATGGAGAGGTCACGGCCTACAATGCGGGCGTCTACGCCACCTGGTATGGCGGCGCCGGGGCGTATGTGGATGGCTGGGCGCAATACGGCAGCTTCCGCAATCAGGTACACGGCGAGCAGTTGCCGCAAGAGAATTACCACAGCCATAGCTGGGCCGGTTCGCTGGAGACCGGCTATGACTTCTTGCTTAGTGATGCGCAGCAACTGTATCTGCTGCCGCAACTGCAGGCCATTTACACGGCGTATCAAGAAGGCGACCACATCGAGCAGAACGGCACCGTGATCAGCAGCCAGAACGCAGGCGGCTGGACCACGCGTGTCGGCGGCCGCTTTTACGGTCGCGTCACCAGCGAGCGCACGCTACAGCCGTTTATAGAACTGAACTGGTGGCGCTCCGCCCGCAGCGGCGCCATCCTCGCCGACGGCACGCCGGTGCAACAACCGCTGCCGCAGAATCGCTATGAAATGAAAATCGGGGTGGAAACGCAAACCACGGCGGGCTGGCAATGGTGGTTTAACGCGGCACTACAGACGGGTAAGCAGAATTATTCGAGCCTGCAAGGGCAACTGGGCGGCCGCTATGCGTTTTAAAGGGCACGGCAAAGAAACAAAACCATAAATCGCGGCCAGCGATAGGGTGGGTCATGACCCACCCTATGGGCCTTGGCGGCGATCAGTGGTGCAGGATCTTGCTCAGGAAGACCTGGGCGCGTTCGCTGCGCGGGCTGCCAAAGAAGTCTTCTTTGGTGGCGTCTTCCACAATCGCGCCTTTATCCATAAAGATGACGCGGTTGGCTACTTTGCGCGCAAAGCCCATTTCGTGGGTGACGCACATCATGGTCATGCCTTCCTGCGCCAGTTCGACCATCACGTCGAGCACTTCGTTAACCATTTCCGGATCAAGCGCCGAAGTCGGTTCGTCAAACAGCATGGCGATCGGGTCCATTGCCAGGGCGCGGGCAATGGCAACGCGTTGCTGCTGGCCGCCCGACAACTGGCCCGGATGCTTGTCGGCATGCGCCTTGAGGCCCACGCGATCCAGCAGACGCAGACCGTTGACAGTGGCTTCATCGCGATTGCGGCCCAGCACCTGCATTTGCGCCAGCGTCAGGTTTTGCGTAATCGACAGATGCGGAAACAGCTCAAAGTTCTGGAACACCATGCCCACGCGGCTACGCAATTTGGGCAGATTGGTCTTGGGGTCGCCCACCGAAGTGCCATCGACGATGATGTCGCCCTTCTGAAACGCTTCCAGGCCATTGACGCATTTAATCAAGGTGGATTTGCCCGAGCCCGACGGACCGCACACCACCACCACTTCGCCTTTTTTGACTTCAGTGCTGCAGTCGGTCAGCACCTGGAAATCGCCATACCACTTGCTGATGTTTTTGATGGAAATCATACGGTGAACCTCTTCTGCAGGCGCTTGACCATGCGGCTGGCGCCAAAACTGATCACAAAATAAACGGCACCCGCCAGCATGATGTACTGGCCGATTTCGCCAGTGATGTTGCCTTTGGAGTACGACGTATTAAAGAAGTCGAGCAGGCCGACGGCATACACCAGCGAGGTATCCTGGAACAGGATGATCGACTGTTGCAGCAGCAGCGGCGTCATTTTGCGGAAGGCCTGCGGCAGGATGACCAGGCGCATGGCTTGCGGATAAGTCATGCCCAGTGCATACGCCGCATTGACCTGGCCGCGCGAAATCGACTGGATGCCGGCGCGGATAATCTCGGCGTAATAGGCGGCTTCAAACGCGGTAAACGCCACCAGGCAAGACACAAACGCACCGATCGGGCGGTTGGTGCCGGTGACCATGCCGATCACCAGCGGCACGGCAAAGTAGAACCACGAAATCACCATCAGCAAGGGGATCGAGCGGAAATACGTAACGTAAAAACCCGCCACCGCCGCCATGAACTTGTTGCCGGACAAACGCATCAGCGCCAGCAAGGTGCCGACCACGATGCCGCCGACCACGGCCATGACCAGCAGCTCCAGCGTGACTTTCATGCCTTCCCACAGACCGGGCAGGGCTTGCGACAAATCAGTGAGCGTCATGTTATTTGCCTCCCAGCGCAATCAGGCCAGGCACACGCAGGCGCTTTTCCACCCAACGCATAAAGAACATCAGCGCGATATTGACCACAAAGTAAATCAGCGTGCCGACGGTGTAAGCCTCGAATTGCGCGGCGCTGAAGTCGACCAGTTGTTTGGTCTGGCCCAGCAGTTCGGGCAATGCCACCAGCGACGCCACCGACGAATTCTTGATGATGTTCAAAAATTCGGAAGTGAGCGGCGGAATGATGATGCGAAACGCTTGCGGCACCACGATATGGCGATAGACCTGAACGATATTCAGGCCCAGCGCATAGCCGGCGTTGGCCTGGCCACGCGGCAATGCCTGGATGCCGGTACGCACTTGTTCACACACGCGGGCGGCGGTGAACAGGCCCAGACAGACCATAACGGTAATAAACGCGTTGGTCGTCGGCGAAATATCCTGCTTCAGCCAGTTGCCGATCGAGTCCGGCAACCAGTCGGGAATCACGTAATACCAGATGAACAGCTGCACCAGCAGCGGCACATTGCGGAACAGATCAACATAAGCGCCAGCAATCGCTGGCAGCGCTTTGCCCGGCAGCGTACGCATCACGCCCAGTACGGTGCCCAGAACCAATGCAATGATCCAGCCGGCCAGCGCCAGGCCCAGCGTCATGGCCAGCCCGCTGAAAAACCAGTCCAGGTAGATTTCATGACCCACGCCCGTGGATCGGAAAAATACACCCCAGTCCCAGTGGTAATTCATGGTTATTTTTCCTCATGCAAAGGGGCCTGCACGGCTGTTCGCGGCGAGACCGGAACAGAGGGTGCAGGCCCCCGGAACAACAACCTGATATCGCAAGGCCGCGGCTTGGGCCGGGCCCGCGTTCAGGGCTATTACATTTGCTCAGCCGACTTGTCGGTCGGGTTGGCGATCAGCTGCTTCAACTCGTCGCTCATCTGGAAGTTCAGGTTCAGATTCTTCGGCGGGATCGGTTGCTGGAACCACTTGGTGTACATCTTGTTGACTTCGCCCGACTTGAAAGTGGCTTTGAGTGCGTCATCCACCACTTTCTTGAATTGCGGGTCATCTTTGCGCATCGAGCAACCGTAGATTTCGTACGATTGCGATTTGCCGGTGATGGTCCAGTCGGCCGGGTTCTTGGCCTTGGCCATTTCGCCTGCCAGCAGCGCGTCATCCATCATGAAGGCGACGGCGCGGCCCGATTCCAGCATCAGGAAAGACTCGCCATGGTCTTTGGCGCTGATGATGTTCATGTTCATTTTCTTGTCGGCGTTCATGGCCTTGATCAGGCGCTCGGACGTGGTGCCAGCGGTGGTGACCACGTTTTTGCCAGCCAGATCAGAGAAGTCCTTGATGCCCGACTTCTTGTTGGTCAGCAGACGGGTGCCGATTTCGAAGATACCTACCGAGAAAGCCACTTGCTTCTGGCGTTCCAGGTTGTTGGTGGTGGAACCACATTCAAAATCGACGGTGCCGTTCTGCACCAGCGGAATACGGGTTTGCGAGGTAACCAGGTTATAGCGCACGTTCAGATTGGGCATGTTCAGCGTCTTTTTGACGTTGTCCACAATCTTGTTGGCCAGGTCCATGGAGTAACCAATCGGCTTCTGGGTATTGTCGTAATACGCAAACGGGATCGACGAATCGCGTACGCCAAGTACGATTTCACCGCTGTCCTTGACCTTCTTGAGCGTGCCGGTCAGTTCTTCGGCGTGGGCAACACCGCTAAGCAGGGTGGCAATTGCCAGTGCGGCGGGAAGAAGCTTGGTCATCTTGTTCTCCATTTTTGCTGTAAGCGAGTTTTAGCGTCAGGACCAGTATAAGCAGGTTTATGTTTCAAACGCGCTCGGTGAAATCCCTAAAGCCCTGGTGGTGCGATTGAGCGACGCAAGTTTCATGCCTTGCCAGAGTGTGCGTAAGTTGCGGATTTCCCTGACAAAAACGGGGCCGGACAGCGTGGCTGCCGGCCCGTATCTGGTGCGTCGCCGCCCCTTATCCGTGCATGGGGGCAAGGACCTGACGCAAGAACTGCTGCGCCCGGTCGCATTGGGGGTTATTAAAGAATTGCGCTGGTGCGGCTTGTTCCAGAATCTCGCCATGGTCCAGAAACACCACGCGGTCCGCCACTTCGCGGGCAAAGCCCATTTCGTGCGTAACCACCATCATGGTCATGCCGGATTCAGCCAGGTTCTGCATCACCTTGAGCACTTCGCCGATCATCTCGGGATCCAGCGCCGAGGTGGGCTCATCAAACAGCATGACCTTGGGTTGCATGGCCAGGCCGCGGGCAATGGCCACGCGCTGTTGCTGGCCACCCGACAACTGGCTGGGATAAGCGTCGCGCTTGTTGGCCAGGCCCACGCGCTCGAGCAGTTCCATGCCGCGCTGGGCAGCCGCAGCCTGGCTCATCTTGCGCACTTTGACCGGCGCCAGCGTGATGTTCTGCAGCACCGACAGGTGCGGGTACAGATTGAAGTGCTGAAACACAAACCCGACTTCTTCGCGCAGGCGGTTGATATTGGTGCGCGGATGATTGACCTGTACGCCGTCGACCCAGATTTCGCCATCGTTAACCGGCTCCAGCTGGTTAATGGTGCGGATCAACGTGGATTTGCCCGAGCCGGACGGACCGCATACCACCACCACTTCACCTTGTTTTACTTCAAGGCTGATGTTTTTAAGCACATGGTGGTCGCGGCCATACCACTTGTTGACCTGATTAAAACGGATCATTGCAGAGCTGTCTGAGTTCATTGAGCGCCCGATTCTGTTTGGGTCCGACCTTGTATGCAAGCCGGGATTTCCCGTAAGCAATGCTGGATATGCTTTGATTCGACTGGGGTTTTACCACAAACCGCATTACAGCGGACGGCGCGTTTCTGCCGCCAGCGCATTGGCCAGTTTGACGTATTGCTCAACGGTGATCTGCTCCGGCCGTTGCGTCGGGTCCAGGCCCAGCGCTAACAGCGTGGCGTCGCTGACCGTGCCTTTGAGGTTGTTGCGCAAGGTTTTGCGGCGTTGCCCGAACGACTGCTGCACGATCTGTTCCAGCACGGCCAGGTCAGTGACCGGATACGGCGGCGTGGGCCACGGCATCATGCGCACCACGGCGCTATCAACCTTGGGCGGCGGATAGAACGCGCCAGGCGGCACATTCAGAATATGTTCGGGGGCAAACCGGACCTGCAGCATGATGCTCAGGCGGCCGTAATCGGTGGTGCCCGGCTCGGCCACGATGCGATCAACCACTTCTTTTTGCAGCATGAAGTGCATATCCGCGATTGCATCGCCAAATGACGCCAGATGAAACAACAACGGCGTGGAGATGTTATAGGGCAGATTGCCCGCCAGCCGGATTTTGCCGCCAGGCGCAATCTCGCGGGCCAGCGCGCCAAAGTCAAAGCTGAGCGCATCGGCGTTATGGATGGTCAGTTGCTGCGGCGTAAAGCGCTGTTGCAGATGCGTGACGATATCGCGATCGATCTCGACCACGTGCAAGTGGCCGGCACGTTGCAGCAACGGCTCGGTCAGTGCAGCCAGGCCGGGGCCGATTTCAACTACCGGCTCACCCGGCTTGGGGTTGATTGCCGAAACAATGTCGTAAATGACGCTTTGATCTTGCAGAAAATTCTGCCCGAAGCGTTTGCGAGGGATGTGTCCCATAGTCCTGCCAAGAAAAAGAATGTGTGCATAGGGTGGGACTCGGCGTCCCCGTCACGACCCACCCATCAAAGCCATTGAGAAGTATGCCGGTACAGGCTATGCAGTGGCTTAGGCGGCTCAGGTTGCCCTTTGCAGCCGTTATGGGTGGTCGAGAACTGACCCGCTACTCGGCGTTGAGAGGTCGGGGCTGCGCCACGCGCACGTTCGCGACCTGCTCTTTGCCTCTGAATGGTGGGTCGAGACCCACCCTATGTGCGGTGGTTTACCGCGCGTTTTTTGTTGGCCAGTTCGATCGCCAGCTCAGTGGCGGCAATCAGGCTGCCTGCATCGGCTTTGCCGGTGCCGGCCAGATCAAGTGCCGTGCCGTGGTCAACCGAGGTGCGGATGATGGGCAAGCCCAGCGTCACATTAATGCCTTCGCCAAAGCTGGCGAACTTGAGCACCGGCAAACCCTGGTCATGGTACATCGCCAGCACTGCATCGCCGCGCGCCAGCTGGCGCGGCGTAAACAGCGTGTCGGCGGGCAAGGGCCCGATCAGATCCATGCCCTCGGCCCGCAGTTTATCCAGGGTCGGCTCGATCACCTCAATTTCTTCACGGCCCAGATGGCCCGATTCGCCGGCATGCGGGTTCAGGCCCGCCACCAGAATACGCGGCTGGGCGATGCCGAAATGGTGTTTGAGATCGTGATGCAGAATACGCAGCGTCTCGCTCAGACTGTCGCAGGTAATCGCCGCCGGAATTTCGCGCAGCGGCAAATGCGTGGTGGCCAAAGCCACACGCAGGCTGGCGCCGGTCAGCATCATCACCACGCGGGAGGTGCCGGTATGCTCGGCCAGGTATTCGGTGTGGCCATAAAAGAACTTGCCGCCCACGCCTTCGTTAATCACGCTTTTTTGCAGCGGCGCGGTCACCATGGCTTCGAACTCGCCGCTCAGGCAGCCCGCAATTGCGGCATCCAGTACATCGAGCACAAATTGCGCATTGGCTGGATCAAGCTGGCCCGGCACGCTGGGCGCACCGAGCGGGACGTGCAGAATGGCGACCGGCGCATTGCTTTGCGCCGACCAGGCGGGCCATTCCGCCTGGTTACGCTGGCACAACAAGTCCCGATCACCGATCAGGACCAGTTGGGCGGGCAGAGCTGCTGCCGCCAGCGCCCCGAGCAACTCAGGGCCGATGCCGGCAGGTTCACCGCAGGTAATGGCAATGCGGGGCAGCACGATACGACGTCCTTGTGATGGGATGCTTATTCGTCTTTGAGACGAATATCAACATAAGCCTGGTCACGCAATTCACGCGCCCAGCTTTCAAACTGCTCGTCGGCTTTGCGCTGCTTGAGTTCGTTGCGAACGGTGACGCGCTGCCGATCTTCGGTCACGTCTTGTTTGCGCCGTTCCAGCACTTCGATCAGGTGAAAGCCAAACTGCGATTGCACGACCTGGCTTAACTGGCCTGGTTGCAGATTATTCATGGCTTGCTCGAATTCCGGCACGGTATCGCCCGGATTCATCCAGCCCAGATCGCCGCCCTTGCTGGCGCTGCCGTCTTCCGAGAAGGCGCGGGCCATATCTTCGAATTTGGCGCCACGGGTGATGCGGTCACGAATCTGGTTGAGCTTGGCCTTGGCTTCGCCTTCCGACACCAGCTCGGTCGGGCGCAGCAGGATGTGGCGCACATGCGTTTGTTCAACCACTTGATGGTCGTCGGCAGCGCGCACTTCCAGCAGTTTGACCAGCTCAAAGCCAGCCGGGCTGCGGATGATATCGGTCAGTTGGCCCGGTTGCAGTTTTTGCAGCAGCGCCACCAGTTGCGGCGGCAAGCTACCGGCGGCGTACCAGCCCAGGGTGCCGCCATCGGTGGCATCTTTGGCGGTGGAGTATTGCGCCGCAGCGGTACCGAATTCTTTACCGGCGTTGATTTCCTGGCGGGCGGTGACCACCTTGGCGCGGCGGGCGGCGACTTCATCCGGCGAGGCGTTTTCTGGCACCGACACCTGGATATGCGCCAGATGATATTCCACCGACGGCTTGTCGGCGTTCAGCTTCAGGTAGTCGCTGACCTCAGCATCGGTCACAAAAATGCGGTTGTCGATTTCACGCGTGCGCACGCGTTGCAGCGTGATTTCATTGCGGATTTCACTGCGGAACTGGCTGAAGGTGATGCCTTGCTTGGCCAGGGCGTCACGGAATTCCGGCACCGACATCTTGTTTTGCTTGGCCAGCGAGTTGACGGCGTTTTCCAGCTGGGCGTCGTCCACCTTCACCCCGCTGTTGGCGGCGTACTGCAATTGCACACGTTCGTTGATCATGCGTTCCAGCACCTGGCGGTTAAGCACCTCCAGCGGCGGTTCGGCAATCTTTTGTTGTTTGAGGTTGGTGCGCGCGGCATTAACGCGGGCAGCCAGCTCGTTGGCGGTGATCACCTCGCGGTTGACCACGGCGACGATGCGGTCGACGGTTTCGACCTCGGCGGCGTGCAGGGACGGCGCAATCAGGCCAACAGCCAGCGCGGCGATTGCGGCGAAAGAACGAAGCTTCATGACTGTTTCACTTAGTAGGGAAGATGTCGGTATAACCGGGGATTGCCTGGCGCAGTGTACTCACCGGGTTTGTGCCCAGTCCACCCAGCGCGCCCAACTGGAGCAAGAAATAATACGTGTTGCTGTTGCCGCCATCGCTGGTGACATAGCGCTGCGCCGCCAGGCGCAAGCCCCAACAGCCGCCGTTATATTCGAGACCCAGCAGTGTATCGAGTGGTTTCTTGTCTGCGGTCAGCAATGAGTAATTGACGTGTCCCAATGCGTACCAGTTCTGGGTGACCGGCCATTGGCCTGATACATCCAGCTGCTCGATCGCCACGGTGCGGTTAAGCACATAGCGCACGTTCAGCACTTTTTGTTCGGCCGGGGTCCAGCTCAATCCTACCGACTGGTAACCCGTCGATTTTTGCTGCAGATCGTATTGCAGATCATAGCTGGCGTTCAGGTTGCGCCAGACCTGGCCGCCCAGCGAAACCAGCAAGTCAGACTTGTTGGTCTCAGGCAGGCTGGTGCTGTCGAGCGACACTTGCGGGCTGGTGAAATAAAAGCGTTGGCCCACGGTAGCGCGCAAACGTTCGATGCCGCTATCGGTCTCGAACAGGCGCGAAGTCAATGCCAGCGTGATTTCGTTGGCATCGTTGATACGGTCGTTCCCGGTGTAGCGGTTTTCCGAGAACAGCTGCGAATAGGAAAAATCAGTCTGCGCCGAATCAAAGTTAGGCAGGTTGGACTGGTTCTTGTACGGAATATACAAGTAGTAAACGCGCGGCTCGAGGGTCTGCACAAAGCCCTCGTCCTTGATGTTGAGATCGCGCTCGAACACCAGGCCCGAATCCACACTCATGATCGGCAACACCCGGTTCTGGCTGCCCATATCGGTGCCGTCGGGTGAGCTCAACTGATAGTTGGTGGCGTGTACGCCGATCTTGGGCGTGATGAAACCATATGACGCAATAAACGGCATCGATACGCTGGGATACACCCAGGTGCGGTAGCCATTGGTCTTGGATTCGCTGGTGAAGTTGGTGAATTCAGCCGAGAAGTTGGTCTGTATGCCATCAATCAGCTTGGGCGCGGTATTAAACGTAAGCTGCGGCGACAGCGCATACGGAATGTCGTTGGTATGCGTGGCGTTTTGCAGCGTCTGGTAATGCAGCCAGTTGAGCGAGCTGCTCCAGCCATCGCCGGTATAAGTCAGTATGCCCTGACGCGGCAGGTTGGTTTGCGACGCCACGGCGGCGCGGTCACCGAAATCGTTAAAGTAATTGTCGTCCGACACCTTTTCGATATCGAGCGAGAGGGTCAGCCGGTCTGCCAGCTTTTGCGAATGCTTGAAGTACAAGTCATAGCGGCTGGCATCGGCGTCTTTGTCGCTCAGATAATCGGCGCGGATCGAACCGGCGTAGTTGGGCTGCAGATAGCGGAACTCGGCCCCGACCATCAAACCACGCTGCCCGAAGTAACGCGGGTATATGGTGGCGTCGTAGTTGGGCGCGATATTCCAGTAGAACGGCAGCGTCAGATCAACGCCGTTACGGTTGTTCACCGCCAGCGCGGGCGACAGAAAACCAGTCTGGCGCCCGTCATCCAGCGGAAAATTCATCCACGGCATGTACAGGATCGGCGTGCCCTTGAACTCCAGCCACGCGTTGGTCGCCTCGCCTTTATTGATGTTGTAATCGATCTTCAGATGCTGGGCGTGGATATACCAGTCGTCCGTCTGCACCGGGCAGGTGGTAAACCGGCCCGAATTGAAGCGATATTTGTTCTGCCCATCAAACAGCATGTCGACCGCATCGCCGCGCCCGACGCCGCCGGCAAACTGGTACTCGGGGTCTTGCATGGTCCCCTCGGCCCGATCAATAAAATAATCGAGGTCGCGACCGGTCATCACTGCGCCGTTCTTTTCCATGCGCACCTTGTCACCCGCCTTGATGTGCTGGGTGGGGTCGTCATAGTCGGCCCAATCGGCGTAGTACTCTTCGTCGCCTTTGACGATATGCACATCGCCGGTGGCCTTGAGCGTATCGGGCTGCGTGCCCTCCACGTGGTCGGCTGAGAGGTTGACGGGAACGTCCTGAGCCGCCGGCGGTGCCGCATGGGCAAACGCAGACAACAGGGCGAGCGTAAAGACAGAGCAGCGGTAGGGTGGTTTTGCGAACATGCGGCCGGGCGGGGCGTGCTGATAGAATTGGCGGATTCTACCCCAATGCAACGGCAATCATGCAGCAAACCACACACAGCTTCGTATCAGACACGCCGGACCGGGCGGCCCGCCACGCGCAAATCATGCAATGGCTGGCCACGGTGACGCCCGCCGCGCCGCAAACGCTGACGGCGGGCGGCTCCGACGCCAGCGTGCGCGTGTACTGGCGCGCGCATTTTGCCGATCACAGCCTGATCGTGATGGACGCTGATCCACAGCTGTTTGATAGCGCGCCCTTTATGGATATTCAGCAACGCCTGGCGCAAGCCGGCATCCGTGTGCCGCAGGTGCTGGCGCACGACGCCGCCCTGGGCCTGACCCTGCTGGAAGACCTCGGTGACACCTTGCTGGCCAGCAAATTAACCGACGAAGCCAGCGCCCGTGCCTGGTATAACCGCGCCATCGACACCCTGGTCGAGATCCAGAGCAAGTTATCCAGCACCGGCTTGCCCGATTTCGACGCCCATTTTTTGCGGCGTGAGCTCGAAATCGGCCGCGAGTGGTATCTGGGCAAGCATCTGGGCGTTGAGCTGCAAGGCGCTGCCTTGGCGACGTGGGAGCGCAGTTGCGCGCTGATCATCGCGCACAGCGTGGCGCAACCGCGGGTGTTTATGTTGCGCGATTACCATTCGCGCAATCTGATGCTCAAAGACGACGAACTGGCGGTCATTGATTTTCAGGATGCGGTGAACGGCCCGATCAGCTATGACCTCGTCAGCCTGCTCCGCGACGCCTATCTGGCCTGGGACGAAACCCTGGTGCTCGACCTGGCCATCCGTTACTGGGAAAAAGCGCGCAAGGCGGGTCTGCCGGTCGATGAAGATTTCGGCGAGTTCTACCGCGCCTTTGAGTGGCAAGGCTTGCAGCGCCATCTCAAGATTGTCGGCCTGTTTGCGCGGCTGCATCATCGTGATGGCAAAGACCGCTACCTGGCCGATATCCCGCGCGTGCTGGAATACATCCGCAAGGTGTGCGTGCGCTATGCCGAGCTGACGCCACTGTACCGGGTGTTTATGGATGCCGCGGGCGAGAAGCTGGAAACCGGTTACACCTTTTAGGCATCCTGCCGCCAGAGATGGGCGCCCAGGCCGCCCTGGCCCGGCACCGGTCCGCCCGGTACGGACCCGTCCCGGGCAAGGCCAGCCGGTTTTGCATCAGTAACCGGTGACTGCGGCGGCGCCGGGCGCTGCCAGCAGATTGGCCAGCAAGCTGGACGTGCCAAAGCGGAAATGCTCCGGGGTGACCCACGCCGGGCCCAGCGTGTCAGCCGCCAGTTGCAGATAAACCTCAGCCTCGGCCTGGTTGCGCACGCCGCCCGCTGCCTTGAAACCGCAGTTGCGGTTGCGTTCGGCAATCACCTGCAGCATCACGGCCGCCGCCTCGGGCGTGGCATTCAGCGGCACTTTGCCGGTGGAGGTCTTGATAAAGTTGGCACCGGCGTCAATGGCGATGGCGCTGGCCAGGCGGATCAGGGCGTCAGTGCGCAATTCACCACTTTCGATAATCACTTTGAGCGGGCGCTCGCCGCAGGCGCGTTTGCAGGTGCTGACCAGTTGTGTCGCCACAGCGTGATCGCCCGCCTGCAAGGCGCGCCACGGCAGTACCACATCGACTTCATCCGCCCCCAACGCAATCGCCGCAGCGGTCTGGCGTTCGGCTGCCGCCACATCAGCCCCGCCCTGCGGAAAGTTGGTCACCGTGGCGATGCGGACCTGGGACAGACCCAATGCGTCCAGCTTCTGGCGCGCGCCCTGGATAAATTGCGGATAAATGCATAAAGCGGCGGGGGGGCCGAGGGGGGTGTCAGCTTGCTGGCAGAGCTGGTCTATGCTGGCGGCGCTGTCGTCGTCGCGCAGCGAGGTCAGATCCATCAGCGCGATGATGCGTGCGATCGCGGGGGTGTTCAGCGTGGACATGCGGCATTCCTGGAAAAATGGGGACGGTGGTTACAGCGGCGCGGACCAGTGGGTGGCCCCGTGGGCGAAGAAGCCGCGGATCAAGCGCATAAAGTCCTCGGCCGCCAGCGCTGCGCAGCGCAAGGTTTGCTCATGCGACAACGGCGTATCCGACAAACCTTCGGCCAGATTGGTAATGGCTGACACCGCCAGCACCTTGAGCCCGCAGTGCCGTGCCGCCAGCACTTCGGGCACGATGGACATGCCGACCACATCACAACCAAGCATCTGCATCATGCGGATTTCGGCCGCGGTCTCGAAATTGGGGCCGGTATAGGCGGCGAATACACCCTGGGCCAGCTTGATGCCGAGCTGTTCTGCCACCGTGTGCAGTTGCTGCCGCAAATCGGCATCGTAGGCATTGGCCAGGCTAAAAAAGCGCGGGCCAAAGCGATCGTCATTCGGGCCCACCAAGGGCGATTCCGGCATGAAGTTGATATGGTCGGTCAGCGCCACCAGCCGTCCCGGCGCGACTTCTTTGCGCAAGGAGCCCGCCGCATTGGTCGCCAGCATCAGCTCGCAACCCAGCAGCTTGAAAGTCCGCACGGCGGAAGCCATCACCTGCATACCCCGACCCTCATAAAAATGCCCGCGGCCCTTCATGCATAACACCGGCACGCCTTCCAGATAGCCCGCCACCAGTTGCCCGGCGTGGCCTACCACGCCGCTGACCGGAAAACCCGGTAGATCGGCGTAATCAATCGCGACCGCATCGCGCATCTCATCGGCCAGCGCCCCCAGGCCCGAGCCGAGGATCAGCCCCGCGCGCGGCGCAAAGCCGGGGACGCGTAGGCGGATGATTTCTGCCGCGGTAAAGGCGGAATATTCGGTATGTACGGTGTGGTTTGACATGCGACGCATCCTGCTAAGCGGAAAAGATGGTCGCCATCGTGGTCTGGATCAATAGTTGGGTCCAATACAATTACCGGCCTGATTTATAGGGATACGCGTATAAATGGGGCGACCTCATTCGTGGTGACACGCTATGCAAACCCGACGTAGTGACCGGCTTAGCCTGGATCGCATCAATTTTCGACTGCTGCATTATTTTCGCGTGGTGGCGGAAGAGCTTAGCTTCAGTCGCGCGGCGCAGCGCCTGCATATGTCGCAGCCGCCGCTCAGCCTGCATGTCAAAGAACTCGAAGCGGCGCTCGACACGCAGTTGTTTGTGCGCACCACGCGCTCGGTCGAGCTGACCCCCGCCGGGCGTGCGTTGCTGCGCGAAGTGAACAAGCTGTTGGATATGACAGCGCATTCGCTGCAGCAGGTGCGCCAACTTGGGCGTGGCAAAGCAGGGCATATGGTGATCGGCGCGGTGGGCACGGCAATGTGGGGCGCGCTGCTGCCGGCCTTGCAGCGGTTTGCTCAGCAAGTGCCGGAAGCGACGTGGGCGCTGACCGAACTGGCACCAGCGCAGCAAATCGACGCCTTGCAACACCACCGGATTGATCTGGGCATCTGGCGCGAGGCGCAAGGCAATCTGCCGCCGGGCATGGCTTGCCAGTTGCTTGGGCGCGAACGCATTGTGCTGGCGGTGGCGCTGCAACATCGGCTGGCAGGCAGCGAACCCGTCGCGCTGGAAAGCCTGGTGGCAGAGGAATTTGTCTTGCTGCCGCCACATGGCGCCAGTCTTGGGGCCTGGTTGGCGCATGCCTGTCGCGAGGCCGGCTACACCCCTCAGATCAGCCATCAAGTGAGTGAGCCGCAAACCGCACTGGCGCTGGTTGCGGGCGGCTTTGGCATTACGCTGTTGCCCGAATGCTGCGCCCGCATCAGCTGGCCCGGCGTCTGCTTTGTCGAACTGGCAACCCCGCTGTCGGCCGACCTCTACGCGGTATACCAGCCGCATGTGATTACGCCGGTGGTGCAGGCCTTTCTGGCCTCGTTGTCGCCGTAGCCTGGGCCGGATGGGCGGCTGCAATCGGTTCCGACCAGCAGCCGCGGTGCGGATCACATAGAATTGCGGCCTGCCTGTTAAAAATCATCACACCATGAAAGCCATGATCCTGGCGGCGGGACGCGGTGAGCGTCTGCGCCCTTACACCGATACTTGTCCCAAGCCGCTGCTCGAAGTAGGCGGCAAGCCGCTGATCGTCTGGCATATCGAGCGTCTGGCCACAGCAGGCGTGCGCGATATCGTCATCAATCATGCCTGGCTGGGCGAGCAATACGCCACCCGCCTCGGCGACGGTTCGGCCTGGGGCGTGCGGCTGCAATATTCGGCCGAGCCCCGCGCGCTGGAAACCGCCGGCGGCATCGCGCAGGCCTTGCCTTTGCTGGGCAGCAGCCCGTTTCTGTTGTTGTCGGGCGATGTGTTTACCCAGTTTGATTACGCGCATCTGGTGCGCGAGGCGGTGCAGTTCATCACTACGCCGCAACGGCTGGCGCATCTGGTGATGGTGCCTAATCCGCCGTATCACCCCAATGGCGACTTTGCCCTGGATGGGCAGAGCGGTTTGATCGTGCCCGATTCGAGCGCGCCCCGGCTGTGCTATGCCAGCATCGGTATTTGCCACCCGCGCATCGTGGCCGGGGTGACGCCGGGCAGCGAGGCTAAACTTGGCCCCTTATTAATAGAAGCCGCGCGCGCCGGTCGCGTCAGCGGTGAACGCTATGACGGCGGCTGGGTCAATGTCGGTACGCCCGATGATCTGGCTCAGGCCGATGCGCTGGCGCGGTCGCCGCAGTGGCCGGCTTGAGCGCGCCCAGGTTCACGCTGGCTGCGCCAACGTGTTTGCGGCCACCAAAGCGCGGTTTTTGCATGGGGCAGGGCTTGCTAAAGCGATTCAGCCTTGGCGATCGCTAGCCCTGCAAGCCAGAACGCACCAAAACGCGGCAAATTACGCGAGTTACGTCCCCCGAATTGATATTTGTTAAGCAACCTGTCTAGTACGGGTTGTCCGCAAGGGGCTGACTCGGGGATAATGCCCGTCGACTGTCTGGATGCGGCTGTACCGCATCGTCTCCTTTTCCCCCCTGATTCGAGAGGATTATTTATGGCAACGCGTGCCGATCTCGCCAATGCTATCCGCGCCCTGGCGATGGATTCTGTTCAGAAAGCCAACTCCGGCCACCCCGGCATGCCGATGGGTATGGCCGAAATTGCGGTGGCATTGTGGGGCGAAGGCAACCACCGCCACAATCCGCTGAACCCGAACTGGGTTAACCGCGACCGTTTCGTACTGTCCAACGGCCACGGCTCGATGCTGCAATACGCTCTGCTGCATCTCACCGGCTACAACCTGCCGATTGATCAGCTCAAGCAATTCCGCCAACTGCACAGCCAGACTCCGGGCCACCCGGAATACGGTTACACCGAAGGCATCGAAACCACCACCGGCCCGCTGGGCCAGGGTATCGCCAATGGCGTGGGTTTCGCGCTGGCTGAAAAACTGATGGCGCGTGAATTCAACCGCCCTGATTTCTCCATCGTTGACCATCACACCTACGTGTTCATGGGCGACGGTTGCATGATGGAAGGCGTGAGCCACGAAGCGTGTGCGCTGGCCGCCACCTGGGGCCTGAACAAACTGATCGCGTTCTGGGATGACAACAACATCTCCATCGACGGTCACACCGACAAGTGGTTCTCCGAAGACATCCCGGGCCGCTTTGAAGCCTACGGCTGGAAGGTCATTCGCCCGATCGATGGCCACAATGTCGACGCCGTACTGGCCGCCATTGCTGAAGCCAAGGCGGAAACCCAACGCCCGACGCTGATCTGCTGCAAGACCATCATTGGCAAGGGTTCGCCCAACAAAGCCAACAGCCACGACAGCCACGGCTCCGCCCTGGGCGACGCTGAAATCGCCGCTACCCGCGCTGCCATCGGCTGGAACCACCCGCCGTTCGAAATCCCGGCCGATGTGTACGCCGGTTGGGACAAGAAAGAAGCGGGCGCCAAGTGGGAAGCCGACTGGAACAAGCTGTACGAAGGCTACGCCGCCAAGTTCCCGGAACTGGCTGCAGAATTCGAACGCCGCAACAGCCGCACCCTGCCGAGCAACTGGGAACACGTGGTGAAGGCTGCGATTGCCGAAGCCAACGAAAAAGCGGAAACCATCGCCACTCGTAAAGCTTCGCAAAACGCGCTGAACGCCTATGCGCCGGCCCTGCCGGAATTCCTGGGCGGCTCCGCCGACTTGACCAGCTCCAACCTGACCAACGTCAAGACCAGCGTTACGCTGACCCGCGAAGAAGACAACAGCCTGTCGGGCAACTACATCAGCTACGGCGTGCGCGAGTTCGGCATGGCCGCCATCATGAACGGTATCCTGCTGCACGGCGGTCTGCGTCCGTACGGCGCTACCTTCCTGATGTTCAGCGAATACGCACGCAACGCGCTGCGTATGGCTGCGCTGATGAAGATTCCGCAACTGTTCGTGTTTACCCATGATTCGATCGGCGTAGGCGAAGACGGCCCGACCCACCAACCGGTGGAACAGACCGCAACGCTGCGCTACATCCCCAACATGAACGTATGGCGTCCGGCCGACACCGTCGAAAGCATGGTGGCATGGGCTCACGCAATCGAGCAGAAAGAAACCCCGTCGACCCTGATCTTCACGCGTCAGAACCTGCAATTCCAGTCGCGCAGCGAAGCCCAGATCGCCAACATCTACCGCGGCGGCTACATCCTGCGTGATGCCAACGATCCGAAGGTGGTGATTATCGCTACCGGTTCCGAGCTGGATCTGGCGGTTAAAGCCTATGACACGCTGACCAGCGAAGGCATTGCTGCTCGCGTGGTGTCGATGCCGTCGACCAACGTGTTCGACAAGCAAACTGACGCCTACAAGCTCAGCGTGCTGCCGGCGGGTGTGCCGCGTCTGGCCATCGAAGTGGGTATCACCGACTTCTGGCGCAAGTACGTGGGCCTGGAAGGCGACGTGCTGGGTCTGGACCGCTTCGGCGAATCCGCTCCGGCGCCGCAACTGTTCAAGCTGTTTGGCTTTACCCCGGAAAACGTGGTGGCCAAGGCCAAGGCACTGATCAAGTAATTGTTGATTGTGCGGTTATGAAAAAGGCGCCTGCGGGCGCCTTTTTTATTGAAAGCGCGCCAGGGCGGTTCTGCGCTGCGTGTTTTGCGTTAGAACAAGTACCGGCATGGCCGGTCAAGACGCCCGCGCTGACGTACTGTTAAAATCCGCGTCTCTTGTTGTTCAGAATATTCTCAGGCAGCCCAACCATGCTCACGCTCTCCATCAATGGCCAACCGCGCCAGTTTGCCACCCCTTTGTCGGTGGCTGATCTGGTGCAACAGCTTGATCTGCTGGGCAAACGCGTCGCGATCGAGCGCAATGGCGACATCGTGCCGCGCAGCACCTTTGCCAGCACCGCGCTGGCCGAGGGCGATCAGCTTGAAATCGTGGTTGCGGTCGGAGGCGGCTGATTCAGCCCCGCCCCGCTGCGCCGAACTTTCTTTTTTCTGTCTCACCGAGGTTGCGTCATGTCCGATGTGTTCACGATAGCCGGTCAGTCCTTTTCGTCGCGTTTGCTGGTGGGGACCGGCAAATACAAAGACTTTACCCAGACGCGCGAGGCCATTGAGGCCAGCGGCGCTGACATCGTGACGGTGGCCATCCGCCGCGTAAACATCGGCCAGAACCCCAACGAGCCGTCCTTGCTCGATGCCGTGCCGCCGTCGCGTTTTACCTATCTGCCCAACACCGCCGGCTGCTATAGCGCCGACGATGCCGTACGTACGCTGCGCCTGGCGCGTGAGCTGCTGGATGGGCACAAACTGGTCAAGCTTGAAGTACTGGGCGATGCCACCACGCTGTATCCCAACGTGCGCGAAACGTTGAAAGCGGCCGAAACGCTGGTCAAGGATGGCTTTGACGTCATGGTCTATACCTCGGATGACCCCATCATCGCCAAAGAGCTGGAACAGATTGGCTGCGTGGCGGTGATGCCGCTGGCGTCGCTGATCGGCTCGGGCATGGGCATTCTCAATCCGTGGAATCTGCGTCTGATTATCGAGAACGCCAAAGTGCCAGTACTGGTGGATGCGGGTGTCGGCACCGCCAGCGATGCGGCCATCGCCATGGAACTGGGCTGCGACGGCATTCTGATGAATACCGCCATCGCTGCCGCCAAAGACCCGGTGCGCATGGCGCGGGCGATGAAACTGGCAGTAGAAGCCGGCCGTGAATCGTTCCTGGCTGGCCGCATGCCACGCAAACTGTATAGTGCTGATCCGTCCAGCCCGGTCAGTGGTCTGATCGGCGCAAAATAAAAACCGCCGTTGTGCTTTGTAAACCGGCCACCGTTCGCGGTGGCTTTTGAGATTTGGCTTTCGAGATCTTTATGGATAATCCGCATTACATGCGCCGCATCCGCAGCTTTGTGCTGCGCCAGGGCCATCTTTCCACCG
This sequence comes from Silvimonas sp. JCM 19000, assembly GCF_054652575.1. Lineage (NCBI taxonomy): Bacteria > Pseudomonadati > Pseudomonadota > Betaproteobacteria > Neisseriales > Chitinibacteraceae > Silvimonas > Silvimonas sp. JCM 19000. The sequence goes on from NZ_BAAIHC010000003.1 coordinate 161,544, forward strand.
GCCAGGAACGCGCGCTGACTGAATTTGGGCCGCGCTTTGTGATTCCGTATGCGCCGCAAGCGCTGGAGCTGGACGCCGCCTTTGGCCGCCACGCGCCGCGTATTCTGGAAATCGGCTTTGGCATGGGCCAGGCCACCGCCGAAATCGCCGCCGGTGCCCCCGAGACCGATTTTATTGGCTGCGAAGTCCACACCCCGGGCGTGGGCAGCTTGCTCAAGCTGATCGGCGAAATGAATCTGAGCAATATCCGCATCGTGCAGTACGATGTGGTGGACGTGCTGGAGCAGATGCTACAGCCCGGTTCGCTCGATGGCGCGCATGTGTTTTTCCCCGATCCGTGGCACAAAAAACGCCACAACAAGCGCCGCTTGATCCAGCCCGCTTTCGTCAAATTGCTGGTCAGCCGCATCAAACCGGGCGGCTATCTGCATCTGGCCACCGATTGGGAGGATTACGCCATCCAGATGCTGGAAGTACTGAGCGCAGAACCGGCCTTGCAAAACACCGCCAGCGAATACGCCGAGCGCCCCGACTATCGCCCGCTGACCAAATTTGAACAGCGCGGCATACGTTTGGGCCACGGGGTTTGGGATCTGGTATTCAAGGTTCGCTGATTCCGGCCGATATGGTTCGCAGGGGCGGCGTGTTTGTATCTGTTTTGTAATGGCACAGCACGCGCCGCCCGACCCTTATCCTGCGGAGCCGCCCGATGAATCCTCCCCGCATCACCCGCCCAAGCTTGTTGCTCGTCGCCGCACTGTCTGGCGTGCTGAGCTTGTCCGCTTGCTCGCACTTCCGCAGCAACAATGCCACCCCCGCTGCCACGGCCGCCGCCACGCCGGAAGAGCATCCGGCCCCGGTCAATGTTGAGGCAAGCAATATGCAGCCGCCCGCCGTGGTGTTGCCGTCGCGCGTCAACGCGGTCGGGTATGGCGCGCTGCCGATGATAGACGGGCTGACCAATACCCAGCGCCGCTTGCTGGCCATGCGCGCCTCCAAGCTCGACGCCTATCGCTCGCTGGCCGAAACCGTGCAGGGCATCAAGCTGAGCGGCCAGAGTTCAGTCTCGGCACTGGCGCTGACCAACGACAGCTTCCGCGCCTATGTCGAAGCCTGGCTGCGCGGCGCACGCGTGGTGTCGGTAACGCCCTTGCCCGAAGGCGGCTACGAAACCGTGCTGGAGTTGCAACTGGGCAGTGATTTCTATAAAGATGCTGCACAGGCGGAGCAAGGCCAGGCACTGGCCGCGCCCGCATTGCATGTGCAGCCGGCCATGCCCGAATCCGCGCCGGCCCCGACTAATGCTTCCGCAGTGTCCAGCGTGACCGGGGATACCCGTTTTGCCGCGAACAACTTCTATCTCTCGCAATAAACGCCAGCGCGTGCTGGCCTGCGTGCTGGGCCTGAGTCTGATGGCGGGCGTGTATGCTGCCAGCCCCACACCGACCCCGGCCGCTGCGAATAATGCGACGCCCTTGCCGCGCGTCACCGGCATTGCCCCCATCGGTAGCGAAGGCGAGGCCGCCGCGCGCGCCGCCGCCCTGCGTGATGCCGAAGAAAACATCGCCTTGATGCGGGGTGCGCGCGTCAGCGGCAGCAGTCAGAGCAACAAAAAAGGCTGGTTTAGCGATAACCAGCGCGTGCGCGCCGATAGCAATGCGCCGGTGCAATACACCGTGCTGCGCGAATGGAAAGCCAACGGCCTGTATCACGTTGATGTGCAACCGCTGGCCCCGGCTGCCGTAGCCAGCGATGGCCGTAGCGGCGGCAACGCGGTGGATGTGGACAGCGGCGATGTTAACGAGAACGGCCTGCCCGTCCCGCGCGGCAACCCGGTCAAAACCGGCTCCAGCGTGCCGCCCGGTGCTGCATCGGCCGTGGCCAGCAGTCTGGCCAGCCCGCAAGGCGCGCCGCGCTGCCCGGCTAATCCCTACCGACGCAAGTTGCTGGTCACGCCGTTCTGGTTGCGACAACCGGCGCAAGCCACCGATATGAAGCAGCTCAGCGGCGGCATCCAGCAGCTGTTCATGCAGAAACTGGCGGCAGCCAACTGGCTGCCGAGTGCGTCGCAAGTGGATGTGCCGTTTGATCTTGATCCGCGCTACGCCACGCCCATCCAGCTGCCCGATCAGGTCCGTTTGCTCGGCCGCCGCTTTGGCACGCAATTTGTGCTGGGCGGCATCGTGCAGGATGTCTCGACCGAAGGCGAGGTCTATCGCTGGACCTGGGGCCAGGACACGCGACCGGGCGAGCGCAAACTGTCGGCAGAGTTTCCGCTGGCCGAGTTTGCCGCAGCGGGCGTCAAAGCCACGCCCAAAGCGCGCCATGCCGATCTGGAAATGTATTTGTTCGATGCAGTCTCAGGCGTGCTGATCGCCCAGCATCGCGCCAGCGTGGTGGTGACTGGCGACATTCTGGGCCGCAATAACAATACCGCAGTGGCCAGCGCGTCGATGGGCACTGATTTTGGCAAGGCACTGGATACGCTCACTGGTCAGCTGGTAGCGGCCGCCAATGAAGACGCCGCTTGCGTGCCATTCTCGGCCCGCGTTACCAATGTCGAAAATGGTGTGGCGTATATCGACGCCGGTGCGATTTCCGGGCTGGAGCCGGGCGACAAGCTGCAATTGTTCAAGCTCAAACCAGGCTCCCGCGTGATCAGCACGCCTGGCGGCAACCCGGGTCTGGGCCTGGGCTTGCCGGAAGATGCCAGCGGTACCGTCACCATTACGCAAGTACAGCCCCAGTTTGCCGCCGCTGTGGTGGAAGGCGGCAAAGTGGAGGCCGGGGATTTTGTTCGCTATGCCAGCGGTGGCAGCGGGCCGGGACGTAAACGCGGGAGTCAATAATGCGCAGGCGCATCAGCAAGGCAGTAATGGCAGGGAGTATGGCGGCCGTTTGCGTGGGTGCGTCGGCGGCAGAAAAGACGTATGTATGGCCCGATTATTCGGTGCATCTGACCGCCTACCCCGGTGATCTGGATCGCCGCGCCATCGGCAGCAGCCGTATGCACAGCGATACGCCCAGGCCGCGCCTGGTGACGGCGCGGGCGGACAAGAAGGCGGCAAAGCCGGGGGCAGCGAGCGCACCGGCGCGGGCAGTGGCTGCGGCTGCTGCCGCGACGGAGCCAGCCCGACCGGCGCTGGTGGCGCAAGTGGCACCGCATTCCGCCTTGCCCGAACTACCGCCGCCCCAGGTCTTGAGCGCCGAGCAACGCTGGCAGATGTACACCTATCCCTGAGCTGCCCTCATAGGGTGGGTCAAGACCCACCCGGCAAAGCCGCAGACTCGAGCTATCCGGGCGGAGATGCCACTGCAGACCTCGGCCATACCGCAATCAAAGCGGGCGCAGATTTGACGCGCGCATGGCCGCAAGCTGCCACGCTGGATGGTGGGTCTTGACCCACCCCATGCATCCAGAGCGCGCCGACGGCCTGCCAGTCACTACGGGCAAGCCATCTTTTCCAGCACGGAACCCTTGAGTTGCCCGGCGGTTTTCTCAATACCGGCGCGCTGTTGATCATTCATGCCGGTCAGGATAAAGCTGCTGTGTCGCAGGGTATCGTCCTTGTCACGCAGCACCATCGAATGCACGCCCTTGGTCCGCAGTTCTTCCATACGGCGCTCACCGGCTTCGCGCGTCGAATAGATCCCGAGCGAGATGGCGTTCTGCCATTTGCCGCCATTGTTCACCACAAAGTAATCATCCACATTCAGCGCGGCCAGTTGGTCGGCGCGTTGTTTGGCCGTGGCCAGATCTGGCAGCGGCGGGATGTAGACCCAGACTTTGCTGTTGGGGCTGCTGTTCTGCTCGGTGTTGCTCACCTTAAGAATGGCCAGACGCGCGCGGGCGATGCCCGCCTGGTCGCCGGTCAGGCCGGTCCAGCGCGAGCAACTGCGGGCCACGGCCACCGGAGTTGGCGCCGGTGTGGGTTTGGGGATAGCAGTCGGGGCAGGCGCCAGCGTGGGGGCGGGGGTTGGCGCGGGCGTGGCAACGGCGGCTACCTGGCTGGCAACCGCGCTGGCCGCGCTGGCCACCTTGGGCGCTTGGGGACGATTGGCCAGTTCGCCTGTCACCACCTTGAGCTGGCTGGCGTTAACCTCATGCACCGGCGCGCTGGCGGGCGCGGCGGGCGGTTGCAGCAGATTAAAGCCAAACAAGGCCACGTTGGCGACGATCAGTACGGCGATCAACCATTTCATCAAGCGTTATCCGGGGCAAGAGTAGGGGGCGCGAAGGCCAGAGCGGCCAGGCCGTGCAGCACCAGATTATCTACAAGCTGGTGCGGCGTGTTAAGCAAGCTGGCCACGCGCGCCGCGTCACCACCACTCAGCAGCAGCAATGGCTCGTCGCCGCGCAATGCCAGCCGCTGCCGCATCGCCAGAATCGCCCCGGCCAGCGCGGTTAAACAGCCGGTTTCGATGGCGTCTTCGGTGCTGCTGGGAAAGTCATGCACATGCCCGTCGGCCAATGGCAGGCGCGCGGTGCCGGCGTGCAAAGACTGTTTCATCATGCGATAGCCCGGGAGGATCATGCCGCCAAGATAATCGCCTTCCTGCGTGAGTGCTTCCACCGTCAAGGCGGTACCGGCGCTGGCAATGACCACCGCCTGCGCGGGCGCAAGATGGCGGGCACCCAGCACCGCGGCCCAGCGATCAGGGCCTTGTTGTTCCAGCTTGCGATACCGGTTGTGTACGCCCAGCGCGTCGCGGCTGACTTGCAGCCATTCGATCTTGATCTGCCACAAGTCGGCGGCGGTGCGGCTGAGAAAGTCGCGGATATGCGGCTGGCCCACGCTGCAGGCCACGATGCGCTCCGGTTTGGGCAGGGCAAAGAAGGCCAGGTGCCATTGCTGGGTGGCGTCCACATCGACTTCTACCACCTCGCTCCACAGACCTGCCGCCTGCGCTTGCGTCCATTTGATACGGGTATTGCCCAGATCGATCAGCAAATGCATATCAGATCGCCTGAGTCGGTTGCGCGGGCGTTTGCAGGCGCAAGCTGACGTCGCCCGCGTGGATGATGCGTTCGCCTTCCGGCGTTTCCAGCCGCAGCGCACCGGTTGGCGTCACGCCGCGTGCCACGCCTGCGACGATGCTGCCATCCGGGCTCAGCAGATTGACCGGCTGGCCCTGCCAGACATGGCGCGCTTCCCAACGGGTGCGGAAGCTGTCGAAGCCATTGCGCGAAAACTCTTCCAGCCCTTGTTCCAGCCGTTCCAGCAAACGCGCCAGCACGTCATTGCGCGTCAGGCGCAAGCCGTGGTCGCGCAGACCGGTGGCCACCTGCGCCACGTCTACCGCAGGGGCAAGAATATTCAGCCCGATGCCGATCACGGCATAAGCCGGGCCCAGCGCATCGCCAGTCAGTTCAATCAGAATGCCGCCGGCCTTGGCATTGCCCAGCAACAAATCATTGGGCCACTTCAGCGCCATCTGGCTGACGCCGCATTCCGCCAGCGTCTCGGTGACGATACAGCCCACCGCCAGCGGCAAACCCGCCAGGGTGGGTGCGCCCCCGGCAAAGGCCCAGCCCAGCGAAAACATCAGGCTACCGCCAAGGCGGCCTTGCCAGCGACGGCCCATGCGACCGCGGCCGCCATCCTGCCATTCCGCGGCCAGTACCTGACCGTGGCGCGGCTGCGCCAGCATTTGTTTATTGGTGGAGTCGGTGCGTTCCAGCACCTGGATATCGAGCACGCTATGCCGCGGCAGATGCTGGCGGATGGTCTGGGCGTTGAGCCAGTCGATCGGCGTCAGCAAGCGATAGCCGACACCGTGCTTGCGTTCGAGGGTCACGCCGAATTCTTCGGCAGCGGCCAGCGCCGTAGAGACGCTGGCACGCGACAGATCCAGCGCGTCAGCAATGACCGCGCCAGAGACAAACTGGTCTGCGCTCAGATGGCGCAAACAGGCAAGGGTATGATTCATGCGCCGGATTCTAGCGCGAGTACCGCCTTACTGCGATGACTGCGAGGCGTCGGCCAGTGCCGGGGTGGGGGTAAAGGTTTCGATCACGTGATTCTGGTTGGTGTAGATGCAGATATCACCCGCGATTTCGAGCGCCTTTTTCACCACGGCGGCCGGGGGCAGGTCGGTGTTTTCCAGCAGCGCGCGTGCGGCGGCCTGGGCGAATGCGCCGCCGGAGCCGATCGCGGCGATGCCTTGTTCCGGTTCCAGCACATCGCCATTGCCGGTGATGACCAGGGTGGCGCTGGGGTCGGCCACAATCAGCATGGCTTCGAGCCGACGCAACATCCGGTCAGTACGCCAGTCCTTGGCCAGTTCGACGGCGGCGCGCGTCAGATGCCCCTGATGTTTTTCCAGCTTGGCTTCAAAACGTTCAAACAGGGTGAAGGCGTCGGCGGTGCCGCCAGCAAAGCCCACAATGACCCGATCGTGATAGAGCTTGCGTACTTTGCGGGCTGTGCCTTTGATAACCACATTGCCGAGCGTGACCTGGCCATCGCCGCCCACCGCGACTTCTGAACCGCGGCGGACCGAGACGATGGTTGTTCCGTCAAATTGCTGCATTGCGAGTGTCCTGTATGCGTGAGGCTTGCGATAGACCATCACGTTGGGGCAGGACGCCTTGCTTCAAGCCAGCGCTAGATCTTGCCGATCTCGATCAGTTCGCTCACACCCAGCATCTGCAACAACGCGGCCACCAGTTCGTTGGCACAGACGATGCGGACTGATTTGCCGGTCTGCACCATTTCCATAAACAGATTCAGAAACTGGCCAGCGGTCTCGAAATCGACGCGGCTGACGTGGCGCAGATCAAGCGCCATACGGCTGTGTTGCTGCGCAAAGTCGCGGATCAGCGCCAGTTGCCCGGCGGCGCCGTGCAGCAATTCGCCCGACAGTTGCAGATGCTCAGACGGCACATTGGATTGCGCGGTGGGCGAGGCCGTTTTGGCTGGCGCAGCTGGCGCGTGGCGCGGATCCCACGACGGTGGCGACACTTCATAGGTGACCGCGTAATCGATAGCGACGGTCTCGAAGGCTTCCTGGTCGCCGCTGGCCTGCATGGTTTCGATCAGCAGCAGCCAGAACGGCGCTTCGGCGGGCACATTGCGGCCGGTCTGGATTTTGCCGCGCAGCAGCGCGACCAGGCTATCGATGCCCAGCGTTTGTACCGGCACGTTGAGCTTGCGGATGCGCAACCAGCCACCCAGCAATTCAGCGGCAGCCAGCATGTCGATCTCGCTCACTTTGGCAAAGTCCAGCCGCAGTGCCTGGCCCGCTTGCGCGGCCTGGATCATGCGGTCGGCTTCTTTGGCCGTGGCATCGCCGTTCAGGCGCGCCGGGAACGCAATATAGGTGCCGCTGGCGGCCGCAGTCGGGGCCGGGCGAGTGGAGACCACATCGCGCCACAGCGGCGGCGAGGCCTCGAATTCCACTACATATTGCAGTGCCAGTTCGTCAAACGCCGTGCGGTCATTCAGTTGCTGGTACAGCTCAAACAACAAGGCCCAGCTTTCGGCGCGCCGGCTGCCCAGGCGTGCCGGCAAGGCGCCGCGCAAGGTGGCCGCGGCCATGGCGGTCTGGCCGTTGGCGTGCAGCACCACGGCCTCTTCTTCTTCGGCATCCAGATGTGCCGACACATCTTCGACTTCGATCGAGAGTTCGTGCAGGTTGTAGGCTGCTTCGAGCGGGGCGGCAGTGGGCGCCGCGGCAGAGGCGGCCGGGCGTGTGGCCGGATTGCTCACGGTCGGGCGCGCCACCGTATTCGGCGCAGCAGGCGTCGCGGTGTGCGGGGCGGGTGCGCGCGGCTGGGTGACCGGTGCGCTATCGGGCGCATCGGGTTTGCCGTCGCCCTCTTTTTTACGGAAAAACGAAAAAACCACGTTGGGTATCCGGAGTAACAATCACCTCGTCGCGACGGTGCGTACGAGCGGTAAATGTGCCATTCAGTTTAGGCATGCCACTGAACAGCCGTAGGAAATTCTTTCAGCCGGGATTGTAAGCTTGAAGCGTGCACGGCGGTAGCAAAAGCGTGTACCAGCGGTAGGCTTGCAGGGCCTTAACGGCAAGGCGGCGCCTCACTGCGTGCCGCCTGTTAATGTGTGACGATTCCTTCTATATACAAGTGTTGCCTCGGCGGCACGCGGCGCAGCAGCGTCGACACATATTCTTATCTTTGCCGGACTCGCTTGGTTTATGGCTCTGACGACAGCAGGCTTGCTTTCCCGTGTTAGACAAACCCGCTGGCGCCGCCTGGCACTGGTCGCCAGCGGCCTGGTGTTGCTGGTGCTGCTCGTCGGCGGTCTGGCCTTGCCGTGGCTGGCCCGGCCCCGGCTGGAAGCCGCGCTGACGCAGGCTTTGCACCGCCCCACCCGCATTGCCGGGCTGTCTTTCAATCCATTTTTATTGCGTGCCACGCTCACTGGCCTGACGGTGCAAGAAGGCGGCCAGGTGGCTTTCAGCATCGGTAGTGCCACGGCCGACCTTCAGCTAAGTTCGATCTGGCAGCGCGGCCCGGTGCTGAGCGAACTGACGCTGGCGCAACCACATCTGCTGCTGGTCCGCACCGGGCCCCAACAATACAACTGGTCTGATCTGCTCAAACCTTCGCCCGCGGCGCCATCGGGCGACGGCAGCCTGCCGCGCTTTGCGGTTTACAACATTCGTATCAAAAGTGGCCAGATTGATTTCGAGGATACGGTTACGCGGCGGCGTAACAAGATCGACCAGATCGAAATTGGTGTGCCGTTTATTTCCAGCCTGCCGGTGTTTGTAGAAACGCAGGTGGAGCCGCATCTGGCGTTTGCGCTGGATGGGGCAAAGTTTGATATCAGCGGCAAAACCACGCCGTTTCAGGCCACGCGGCAAAGCACGCTGGACTTGCGCGCCAACGATATCGACATCCCGCGTTATCTGGCTTATCTGCCCGCGCAAGCAGGCTGGCGGCTGCCTGCGGCCCGGCTGGATAGCAATCTGCAACTGGTGTTTCGCGAAGAAAACCACGCGCCGCAATTGCGCCTGAGCGGCAGCCTGGTATTACGCGACGCGCAATTGCAGCAAAGCAGTGGCACGCCGCTGGCCAGCGTTAAACGCCTGCAGGTCGATCTGGCCGATGTGCGCCCGCTGGATGCGGTGTATCAGCTGGCGCGCGTGCAAAGCGAAGGCTTGCATGTGGCGGTAACGCGACCGGGGCAGGGCGGCTTGAACTGGCAGCAGGCGTTTGCCACGCCGACCCAGCCGTCGACGCAGCCGGTGGCGCAGGCAGCCTCGGATACCGCTGCGGCTGCGGCCACCCATGCGGGGACGGCGGGCAAACCCACGCTGTTTAATATCGCGCAGCTGCAACTCAATCATTCCACGCTGGATTGGCGCGACGACAGCGTCAGCCCGGCCGTGCAGGCGCGCTTTGATCCGCTGTCGCTAACGGCGCAGCAAATCGGCAATCTGCCCGACAAACCCGCCCAGCTGGCACTGCAAACCACCGATGATCGCGGCATGACGCTGAAGCAGAGCGCCACGCTGCTGTTGCAGCCGCTGCATATTACGGGCCACACCCAGTTGAATGGGATGGTGCTGCCCGCCATCCAGCCCTACCTGGCGCCATGGCTCAACCTCACGGTGCTGCAAGGCACGCTGGGCGTGCAGGGCGATCTGGATTATCAGGCTGGCAAGCTGCCCAAGCTGTCCAATGTGCAGCTCGATATTGCGCAGCTCAAGGCCCAACTGGATCAGCACAAAACCGGCACGCTGCAGTTTGAGACGCTGCAAATTGCGGCACCGCAGCTCGATCTGGCCGCCGCGCGTTATCAGATTGAACACGTGCAATGGCGCAATGGCAGTCTGACCGCAGCGCGGCTGAAAGACGGCAACATCGACTGGGGCAGCCTGCTGCGCAAACCCGCGGCGGTGGATAGCGCGCGGCCTGTGGCGGAAGGCGTGCGCCAGGTGCAACAAGCGCCGCAACCGGCGGCGCAAGTCAGCGTGGGCAAGGTGGCGGTCGAGGGCATGGCGCTGCGGTACGCCGATGAATCGCTACGGCGCTTGAAACCGCTGGAAATCAGCCAGATCAAGCTGGATGCCGGACCGTTGCAATGGCCGTCGGCTACACCCATGCCGCTGCACTTATCGGCGCAAGGCAGTCGCAATGGCGCGTATGACATCGCCGGCACGCTCAGCAATGCGCCATGGGCGGGCAAATTAAAACTGGATGTGCGCAATGCCGATATTGGTTACGGCCAGGCGTACTTCACCCGCTGGCTGAATATCACGCTGGCCACCGCGCGCTTATCGGCCAAAGGTGATCTGGCTTTTAATGCGGGCAATAAACCCAGCGGCAGTTATCGCGGCAATCTCAGCGTCAATGATCTGTATGCGCTGGATAAAGTCACCGGGGATGACTTTCTCAAGTTTAAACGGCTGCAAATCAATGGCATTGCAGCGCAATCGCAGCCGCTTAAAGTCGACGTGAACGACATCTTGCTGCAGAACTTTTATTCGCGTCTGGTGCTGTATGCGGATGGCTCCTTGAATCTGGCCAATGTGGTGGTGAAAGAAGGCAATGTGCCGCACGCGGGCAATCTATCGTTAACCGCTTCCGCGCCTGCCGCTGTGCCGACACCAACCCCCGCCGCCGCACCCAAGGCACAGGCGGCTTCGGCCCCGGTCAATACCCGGCCGCGTGCGCCATTGCCGCCAGTACGCGTCAAACGCATTACGCTGGCGGGCGGCAATATCAATTACACCGACAACTTTATTCAGCCTAATTACACGGTCAATCTGACCGATATGGCGGGGACCGTCACCGGATTGTCTTCTGCGCCCGGCACCCGCGCGGCGCTGGATTTGCATGGCAGCGCGGACCGCATGGCGCCGGTGGCGGTCAGTGGGCAACTCAATCCGCTGGCCGATCCGCTGTTTCTTGATATCAATGCCTCGATCAAGGGCTATAACCTGGCGGCGGCCTCTACCTATTCGGCCAAATATGCGGGCTATGGCATTAGCAAAGGCAAATTGTCGATGCAGGTGCATTACCTGGTGGACCAACGCAAATTGCAGGCGCAAAACAAATTGACGCTGGACCAACTGACTTTGGGTGATCAGGTGGATAGCCCGAGCGCGACCAAATTGCCGGTTAAATTGGCGCTGTCTTTGTTAACCGACCGGCATGGCCAGATCAATCTGGATTTGCCGGTGTCGGGCTCGCTGGATGATCCGCAATTCAGCGTGGGCGGTTTGATTTTTAAAGTAATTGTTAATCTGCTGGAAAAAGCGATTACCGCGCCGTTTGATTTGTTGACCTCCGCTTTTGGCGGGGGCTCGCATGCATCGTTTACGGCATTCGCGGCTGGCTCGGCGCAGCTGGACGCAGCAGCGCTGGATGATTTGCACAAGCTGACGCAAGCGTTGAATGACCGGCCCGCCATCAAACTGGAAATCAGCGGCTGGGCCGATCCGGCGCTGGATGCAGCCGGGATCAAGCAAGCCGCCTTGCAAGCCCGCTTGCGTGCGGCCAAAGCGGCGGCGATGACGGCGCAAGGCGATCTGGCGGCAGACCAGGACAGTCTGGAAATCACGCCCGCAGAACGCCCCGCCTTGCTCACTCGCGTTTACAAGCAGGCAAAGTTTGCCAAGCCCACCAATCTGATCGGACTGAATAAATCGTTGCCACCCGAAGAGATGGAAAAGCTGCTGTTGGCCAATCTGCCCGCGGGTGCGGATGAGATGCGTGGCCTGGCCAACGCCCGCGCCCAGACGGTGAAAGCGGAACTGGAAAAAGAAGGGGTGGCGGCCGAGCGCATTTATCTGACGCAACCGCGCATCGATGGCGGCGGCGATGTTGCAGCCAAGGACAAGGGCCCGGCCACGCGGGCGATGTTCAAACTGGGCTGATGCAGTGGCCGGGCTTAGTGCCCGCCCGCCGATTGCGTCCATGGCACGGCAACCGGTTGGCCTTGTGCATCAAGCAAGGGCTCATCCGCCAGCGTGGCCATGCTCCACTGGCCGCGATGCCAGACCAGATAACCGCCCATGCCACGCCGCCAGTCTGGCAGCACCCAACGCGTACCCGCCGCTTCGACGTGGCGCGCCGGCCGATGCGTGTGGCCGTGGATCAGGGTTTGCACGCCGGCCGCGCGCATGGCAGCGGCGACGGTGTCGCGATTCACATCCATGATGGTGCGATCTTTTTGCTGGTTCATGGCGCTGGAACGCTGGCGCAAGGCCACGGCTTTGCCATAGCGATAGCGATAGGGCAGGGCCAGCCAGATCCATTGCGGCAGCGGATTGCGCACGATTTTGCGAAAGCGCAGATAAGCGGCGTCATCGCTGCAATAAGCATCGCCATGCGCCAGCAACACCGGCGTGCCGTCGGGCAGTTTGATCGGCTGCGGATCGGGGATCAGGGTCAGCCCGGCGCTACGGGCAAAGCGGCGGCCACACAGAAAGTCGCGGTTGCCCGGCATAAAGAACACCTGCACGCCGCGGTGGCTCAGATCGGCCAGCAACGAGGCGATGCGGTGGTAATACGGTTCGGTCAGTTGATCGTCGCCTATCCAGGCTTCAAACAAGTCGCCCAGGATATACAGCTGGCTGGCATGCGTGGCGCTGTGGCGCACAAAATGCTCAAACGCCTCGGTGCCCGCGATGTCATCGGGGCTGAGATGCAGATCGGAAATAAAAAACAGTTGGGGCTCGCTCATGGGCGCTTTGATCGGGGATGCGGGCAGCCATAAAAAAGCGCGGCCGTCGGGGCCGCGCTGATCGGGTTAATGCGCTCAGGCCAGCACTTCGGCCTTGATGATGCTCACGTCATCCTTGGGCACATCTTGATGGAAGCCCTTGTTGCCGGTCTTCACGCCCTTGATCTGGTCAACCACTTCTTTACCTTCCACCACTTTGCCAAACACGGCATAGCCCCAGCCTTGCGGGGTGGGCGATTTGTAGTTGAGGAAGTCGTTGTTGCTGACGTTGATAAAGAACTGTGCCGAAGCGGAATGCGGTTCCGGCGTGCGCGCCATGGCCACCGTGTAGGCATCGTTGGTCAGGCCGTTGTCGGCTTCGTTCTGGATGGCGTCGCGGGTGGGCTTTTGCTTGAGGCCGGCTTCAAAACCACCGCCTTGCACCATAAAGCCATCAATCACGCGATGGAACACGGTGCCATCGTAATGGCCGTCGTTAACGTATTGCACAAAGTTGGCGACGGTTTTGGGGGCTTTTTCATCGTTCAGTTCCAGAACGATATCGCCCATGCTGGTTTGCAGTTTTACTTTGGTCGTCATATCCAGGTTTCCTTTATAGGGTTACTTGCCGGCTTTGCCTGCCAGCACATGTGCGTCTTTGATCACGATTGGATCAACCGGGGCATCGCCCGAATCAGTGGGCGCAGCGGCAATCTTGTCCACTACGTCCATGCCTTTGACGACTTTGCCAAATACCGCGTAGCCATAACCATCGCGGCTGGGGTAATTGAGCGCGTCGTTGCTCTTGAGGTTGATATAGAACTGCGCCGTGGCCGAATCCGGGACGGCGGTACGCGCCATGGCCAACGTGCCACGGTCGTTCTTCAGACCGGCCTTGAACGACTTCTGGGCTTCGTTTTTGATTGGCGCTTTGGTCGGGAGTTCGGTCTTGTTGGCATCCAGCCCGCCACCTTGAATCACAAAGCCCTGGATCACGCGGTGAAAGATGGTGCCGTTGTAGTGCTTGTCCTTGACGTAATCAAGAAAATTGGCCACCGAAAGCGGGGCGGCATCAGGGTACAGCTCAACCACGATGGCACCCTTGCTGGTGTCGATTTCAACTTGCGGATTAGCCGCGCAAGCCGCACCGGCTGCCAGCAGCAAACTCAGGGACATCAGGAATTTTTTCATGCGGTTAGACCCGGGGTTTGAGAACAGCGGCCATGATAACACGGGCCAATGGCGCGTCTGGCGCGTTAGAATGGCGCTCATTGTGCCTTTGCGGAGCGTCCCGTCACCATGCTGCCTAGCCTCAAACTGCCCTCGCTGGATCGTGTTGTTGCCGAATTCGATACCGTTTTGCGTACCCTGGCCGCGCCAGCGATCAGCGAACGGCCGCACCCGGATGCGCATATCGATGAAGCCGCAATGACCGCCGAAGAAAAACGCCACGCGGCCGGTTTGATGCGGGTAAATCACAGTGGCGAAGTGTGTGCGCAAGCCTTGTATCAGGGCCAGGCCCTGACTGCGCGGGACCCGGCGGCGCGCCAGGCGCTCAAACATGCCGCGCATGAAGAAGTCGAACATCTGGCCTGGACCGCACAACGCATCACCGAACTGGGCAGTCGTCCCAGCCTGCTTAATCCGCTGTGGTACGCCGGCAGCCTGGCCATGGGCGTGACCGCCGGTTTGATCGGCGATCGCTGGAACCTGGGTTTTCTGGCGGAAACCGAACGCCAGGTGGGCGCTCATCTGCAATCCCATCTGAGCACCTTGCCGCCGCAAGACAGCAAAAGCCGCGCCGTGGTGGCGCAAATGCATACCGACGAAATGACCCACGCGGTACTGGCCGAAGATCTCGGCGGCGCCCCGTTGCCCGAGCCGGTGCGCAAGCTGATGACCAGTACCTCAAAACTGATGACGTCCTTGTCGTATCGGCTGTAACGACGCGGCTTTGCGGCCGGACGGCTGTCAGAAATTGATCCAGATCAAGCGCCAATTTATGTAGTTGTCATAACGGCACTTCTTCACACTTTTGCCACAATGCTTGCGCGTATAACTGCACGTCATTCTGATCTGACTTGCAGGTGTAATCATGTCGCAACTACGTAGTCCGGCTGAAATTGTTGAAGCGATGGCGCATACCGGCACCGAAAAAGCCACGCTGCCGATCTGGAAACTGGGGCTGATGGCCGTGTTGGGCGGCATGTTTATCGGCCTTGGCACTTTGCTGGCGCTGGAGTGCGCCGCAGGTTCGCCCGGCCTGGCCGCCAGCGATCCGGGCCTGGTCAAATTGCTGTTTGGCGCGGTGTTTCCGTTAGGCTTTATTGCGGTGACGTTGACGGGCGCCGATCTGTTTACCTCCAACTGCGCTGCGGGCATGGTCAGTGCCTGGCAACGTCATATCAATGCGGGCACACTGGCGCGCTTCTGGCTGGTGTCTTATCTGGGCAATATGGTGGGCGCGGTCATCACCGCGTGGCTGTTTGGCCTGCAAACGCATCTGATTACCTCGGATACTTCTTCGGCTTATCTGATTCATCTGGCGATGGGCAAAGTGTCGCACCCGTTCTGGATGACCTTTGTGAAGGCCATGCTGGCCAATCTGCTGGTGTGCGTGGCCGCGATGCAGGGTTACTCGGCCAAAGACACGCTGGGCCGCATGCTGGGGATCTGGTTTCCGGTGATGGCGTTTGTGGCAATGGGCATGGAGCACAGTATTGCCAATCTGTTTATCCTGCCGGCGGCCGTGATGGCGGGCGCGGATATCAGCCTGACGCAAATGGTGTGGAATAACCTGATTCCCGCCACCTTAGGCAATATTGTCGGCGGCGCGTTGCTGATCGGCTTGCCGTATGCGCTTATCTATACCAAAGCGCGCGTGCGCCCGGCAGAAGAGGTTGACGCGGTGGTCAATGGCGCGGCGTCGAGTGCCCTGCCCGATATGGCGCACTAAACGGCATGCTGCAAAAAGGCCCGCGCGTGAATACGCTGCGGGCCTTTTGTTTCAGGGGGCTTCGATCACTTCAAAGTCATGCGTGATATCGGCGGTCTTGCCCAGCATGATCGAGGCGGAACAATATTTTTCGGCCGACAGTTTGATCGCGCGCTCCACCACTTCCGGTTTGAGCGCCTTGCCCGTTACCACAAAGTGGAAATGGATTCTGGTGAAGACCTTGGGGTCTTCGTCCGCGCGATCCGCATCCACGTCGACCGTGCAATCGCGCACGTCTGCACGGCTCTTCTTGAGGATATGGATCACGTCATACGCGGTGCAGCCCGCCGTGCCCATCAACACCAGCTCCATCGGGCGCGGGCCCATATTGTTGCCGCCGCCTTCGGGGGCACCATCCATCAGTACCGAATGGCCAGAGCCCGATTGCGCCAGGAAGCTGACGTTTTCTACCCATTTCAAGCGCGTTTTCATTGTACTTATCTCCAGTTAGTGGCGCGATTCTACCGCTTGCAGCGCCACTCTCCCAAGCCCCGCACCAGGCTGCAGGGCACGCCAGGGCTCAATCGGGCGCCTGCTGCGCTGCACAAAAAGAACTTGCCAGCGGCCTGAGGCTGGCTTAGGCTGACGTTACGACGCTGAAGCTGGCTTCGGCGTTGTCTCCTCCATCCTCCTTCTTTGGTGGAATTCAGCGCAATCTTTCGACAGGTTGCGTTTTTTTTGCTGAATCCGCATCAATCCTGCTTTTATCCTGGTTTGTGTTTGACACTTCGTTGAAATACCAGATAAAATCCGCGACTTTCTCCAAATCAAAAATGTGGAACGTGCAGTTATGAAAACCTTTTCTGCCAAGCCGCACGAGGTTAAGCGCGAGTGGTTAGTCGTTGACGCCACTGACAAAGTGCTGGGTCGTCTCGCGGCTGAAATCGCCAAGCGTCTGCGTGGCAAGCACAAAGCCGAATACACCCCGCACGTCGATACGGGCGACTACATCGTAGTGGTAAACGCAGACAAACTGCGCGTGACCGGTGACAAGGCAACCAGCAAGATTTACTACCGTCACACCGGCCATCCGGGTGGTATCTACGAACGCACCTTCACTGAGATGCAGACCAAATTCCCGGGCCGTGCGCTCGAGATGGCTGTGAAGGGTATGCTGCCGAAAGGTCCGCTGGGCTACGCCATGCTGAAAAAGCTGAAGGTGTACGCCGGTAATGAGCATCCGCACTCCGCTCAACAGCCCCAAGTTCTGGATATCTAAGGATCGACCAATGGTAGGTAAATACTATTACGGTACCGGCCGTCGCAAGAGCGCAGTTGCTCGTGTGTTCCTGGCTAAGGGTACCGGTCAAATCGTGGTCAACGGCAAGCCGCTCGACCAATACTTCGCTCGCGAAACCGGCCGCATGGTTGTTCGTCAACCGCTGCAAGTTACCGAAAGCCTCGAATCGTTCGACATTCTCGTGAACGTGGTTGGCGGCGGTGAAACCGGTCAAGCCGGTGCAGTGCGCCACGGTATCACCCGTGCCCTGATCGACTTCAACGCTGACTTCAAGCCGGCACTGAAGGCACAAGGCTTCGTGACCCGTGATGCACGTGAAGTTGAACGTAAGAAGGTCGGCTTCCACAAAGCCCGCCGTCGCAAGCAATTCTCCAAGCGTTAATCGCTGGGGCTTTGCCAAAAAAACCGCCACTTGTTGGCGGTTTTTTGTTTTTCTGCCCTCCGGTCTGGCCCGCTCAGCCATCCGGGTGGATGTTTGCATGGGACAAGCGTGTAAGACGGTCACAGGTTGTCTGCTAGAATTGCGCTCTGTCTTACGGCCTCTGGTGGAGAATTACGCATGATCAAAGTTGGCATTGTTGGCGGTACGGGTTACACCGGCGTTGAGCTGCTGCGCTTGTTATCGCGCCACGAGGGCGCCAAAGTCACTGCCGTCACTTCGCGCAAAGAAGCCGGCATGCCGGTGGCGGATATGTACCCCAGCCTGCGCGGCTGGATCGATATTGCTTTCTCCACGCCCGAAGACGCCAATCTGAAAGAATGCGACGTGGTCTTCTTTGCCACGCCGCATGGTGTGGCCATGGCCCAGGCGCGCGAGCTGCTGGAGGCGGGCGTTAAAGTGATCGATCTGGCGGCGGATTTCCGCCTGAAAGATCCGCTTGAGTTCCAGAAGTGGTACGCCATGGAGCATAGCTGCACCGATCTGCTGGCTGAGGCCGTCTACGGTTTCCCTGAAGTGAACCGCGAGGCCATCAAACAAGCGCGCCTGGTCGGCATGGCTGGCTGCTATCCGACCTCGGTACAGCTGGGCTTTTTGCCGCTGCTGGAAGGCGGCAAGCAATGGATTGATGCCAGCACGCTGATCGCCGATTGCAAATCCGGCGTGTCCGGCGCGGGCCGCAAGGCCGAAGTACACACACTGCTGGCCGAAGCGGGCGACAACTTCAAGGCCTATGGCGTCAAAGGCCATCGCCATCTGCCTGAAATTACCCAAGGCCTGGTTGCCGTCCACGGCAAGCCAGTCGGCCTGACCTTTGTGCCGCATCTGGTGCCGATGATACGCGGCATCCACTCCACCTTGTACGCGCGCATTCTGCCGGAAGGCCGCGACGTCGATTACCAGAAAGTCTTTGAAGAACGCTTTGCCCACGAACCGTTTGTGGATGTGATGCCTGCAGGCAGCACGCCGGAAACCCGTTCGGTGCGCGGCTCCAATATCGCGCGCATCGCGGTGCATCGTCCGGGCAATGCTGATTTGTTGGTGATCCTGGTGGTTGAAGACAATCTGGTCAAAGGCGCCTCGGGCCAGGCGGTTCAGGTCATGAACCTGATGTTCGGCTTGCCCGAACGCCAGGGCCTGGACATCGTGCCGCTGCTGCCCTAAGCGATGCCGTTGCGACGTTTTTACCGCGCCCGCCGTGCCCGACTCACGGCGGTGCCGATGGCGCTGCGCCCGAATCCCACGTGGATAAGCCGGCTGGGGCGCTATGGCATCGTCGTGTTGCTGATGGGGGGAGCGCTGTTGGCGGGCATTGCCTATGGCATTCGTCACGGCGAAGCGCAGGCACGCGCCAGCGTCAGTGGCGAAGCGGCTGCCTTGCTGCGCAACGCCAGTGCATTGGCGGAAGCCAATAACCAGCTGGCCGCGCAAAAGCAGCAATTGCAGATTACCGAATCAGCACGGGCCGCACTGGCCAGCGATCTGGCTGACGCGCAGCAAGACCTGGCGCGTAGTCGCGAAAGCCTGGCCTTTTTTGAGACCTTGCTAACGACCAACGACCGTGCGCATCAAGTCAGTTTTGCTTTGTGTGAATTTGATGCCGCCGGTAAGGGCCAGTGGCATTACCGCTTGCTGGTGGTACAGGGCGTTAATCAAGCGCCCGAATTTGATGGCCAGCTCACGCTGACTGCGCTTACCAAAACCAATGGTAAGACGGCACGTACCGAAATGCCGTCGCAACCAGTCCGTGTCAAACATTACCAGCGTTTTGAAGGCGATCTGACCTTGCCCGGCGGCATGGCGCCCGATGCTTTCGAGGCCACGCTGGGAATCAAAGACACACGCGCCAGCCTGGCGCAATGCCAGAAAAAACCTGGAGGGATTTAAACGTGTTCAAAAATAAAAAAGGTAATCAACGCATAGATAGCCTGATCGGCGCGGGTTCCATCGTGACGGGCGATCTGGCTTTTGCGGGCGGTTTACGGGTAGACGGCACGGTACGCGGCAATCTGAGCGCCGTGGACGAAAAAAACGCCACGCTGGTGGTCTCGGAAAAAGCGCGCATCGAAGGCGGCGTGCGCACCAGCCATCTGATTCTGAATGGTGAGGTGGTGGGCCCGATCGAGGTGACGCAATACGTTGAATTGCAAGCCAAGGCGCGCATCACCGGCGATCTGACCTACAAGACACTCGAAATGCATCCGGGTGCAGTAGTGCAAGGGCGCTTGATTCCGTTAGCGGGCGCCCAGATTGTTGATACAGCGCCCGCCAAGGTCGAGGCCT
Source organism: Silvimonas sp. JCM 19000 (assembly GCF_054652575.1). Taxonomy (NCBI): domain Bacteria; kingdom Pseudomonadati; phylum Pseudomonadota; class Betaproteobacteria; order Neisseriales; family Chitinibacteraceae; genus Silvimonas; species Silvimonas sp. JCM 19000. Next base: position 181,145 of record NZ_BAAIHC010000003.1, read on the forward strand.
GACCAGCGGTAGCCGCCTGGGGAATTGACCGCGCCAGTCTGCGCGCGGATAATCCCACTAGTTTAGTCAACTATTTTTCAGGAGCTAACCATGAATGCGGTAGCCGAAATGCCGAGCCCGTTTGTGTTTACTGATTCTGCCGCCGGCAAGGTGCGCGAGCTGATCGAGGAAGAGGGCAATCCGGACCTGAAGCTGCGTGTGTTCGTGACGGGCGGTGGTTGTTCCGGGTTTCAATACGGTTTTACTTTTGACGAAATCACCAATGAAGATGACACCGCTGTTCTCAAAAGCGGCGTGACCTTGCTGGTTGATCCGATGAGCTACCAATATCTGGTGGGCGCCGAGATCGATTACGTTGAAAGCCTGGAAGGTTCGCAGTTCACCATCAAGAACCCGAACGCCACTTCAACCTGCGGTTGCGGTTCTTCGTTCTCGGTTTAATATCGATGGCCAGCGCGCTGGCCGTGGTATCTGCAAAAAAGAGGAAGCCTTGTGCTTCCTTTTTTGTTGTCTGCGCCAGACGCAACCTGGCCCGGGCCGGCCGCCCGATTTATCATGCCTGGCAAGCCCGACGCCGGTGTGGTCTTCATCCATGAACGCAACTTCCCAGGAAAACCGATCGTGACTCAAGCCGTTTCGCAAGATGTGCAGGACCAGCTGTTCAAGCATGCCCGGACGCACAGCGCCTGGCAGCCGCGCGAGGTCAGCGATGAATTGCTGCATCAGTTGTACGACTTGCTCAAATGGGGGCCGACGTCCGCGAACGGCAGCCACGGTCGTTTTGTTTTTGTGAAGTCTGCCGCGGCCAAAGAAAAGCTCAAACCGGCACTGTCGGCGGGCAATCTGGACAAGACGCTACAAGCGCCGGTCACGGTCATCGTCGCGCACGACATGGCCTTTTACGATCAACTGCCCAAGCTGTTTCCACAAGCTGATGCACGCAGTTGGTTTGCGGGCAACCCGGCATTGATTGATGCCACCGCTTTTCGCAATGGTTCGCTCCAGGGCGCATATCTGATTCTGGCCGCGCGCGCATTGGGCCTGGATTGCGGGCCGATGTCGGGCTTTAACAATGCCGTGGTCGACGAAGCGTTTTTTGCAGGCACCACGTGGAAATCAAATTTCCTGATTAATCTGGGATATGGCGACAGCGCCAAACTTCATCCGCGTAATCCGCGTCTGGATTTCGCAGAATCGTGCCGTATCGAGTAGCATGCAGCAGCGCCGCGCATATAAGCAGGCGTTGATGCTCTGGAGAACTAAAGCAAGATGGCGGATTGGAGTGTATGGAAGGCGCTGGAAGACTGGCGTGGGCGCAAGCACGAGCTAGACCCGTTGTTTGCCGCAGCCGGTATCGCGCCCGAACTCGATTCCATGGTGACGCGGGTGCTGGTCGACCTGCGTCGCGCGCCGCCGACCGCGCCACTGCTTACCGGCGATAAAACCCGCGATGAAACTGAATTCGGTCGGTTTCATGAGGCGTATTTCCGCTACTACGATGACAGCCTGCAAAAGGTCGAATCGTTGTTGCAACACGCCTGGGTGCCCGAAGCCGAACCCATCGCCAAAGAAATCCGCGCCGAGTTAGGCCGGATGCGTAAGGCCATGGAAGAAAGCCCCGGCAAAGTGCCGAGCTTTGAAAAGCTTGAAGTCTTGCTGCGCCACTATGTGCGGCTCGACCATCCGCAACATCCGGTGCCCGAAGGCATCCTGGCCGAGCGCCGGCGTGCTTTGGTGGATGTGGCCGGCTATCCTTTGCTGGTGCAGCACGCGGCTGCGCAGACGTTTTCCGAGATGGTGCCGCCCTTGGTGACGCCCGAGTTCCGCCAGCAATTGCAAGAACGCATCCAGGCCTATTTGCAAACGCCGTGGTTGCATACGCGGCTGGTGTCACAGTGGTTTGTCACCACTGTGCTCGACGCGGCGCTGGCACGAAAAAAACGCGATGCAACCGAAGATGCCCGCATCCTGGCCAGCATGTCACGGCGTTGGCCCACTTTGTCGGTGTGGATCCCCGAGTTTGAGCAGGCGGACCAGGTCTGGTATCTGATCCTCGTGCTGATTACGGTTAGCGCATTGTTTATGGAATGGTGGTGGGTGGCGGTGCCGATGATGATCTGGTTGCATCTGTCGCTGGCAGCATTTCGGCGCGAACGCAAAGAAGTCGAAGCGCGGCGTGCCCAGATTGTGGCGCGCGCAGTCACCATGAAAAAAGTGCGCGACCGCTTTGCCACCAATCAGACCACGCCCGAGAAACTGGCCTTCCAGCTCCGCCAACTGGATGAGCGCGGCGAATATTTTGACGATAACGTCTACGCCTTGCTGCGCCTGCATCAACACGAAGCCTGACCCGTGCGGATGCCTGCGCTACGCCTCAGGCGGCGTGGGGCAGATGGTGTACTGCGCCGTCCTCAAAGCGCAGTAGCTCGCCTTGTGGAATCCGGATCCAGTCTTCGTTATCGGTCAGCGGCTGCGTGGCAATCACTGCCACGTGATCGCTCGGCTGGGTATAGCGGGCAAAATCGACGCTGACATCAGCATCGGCCAGATGCGCCATCGCAAACGGCGCTTGCCGGATGATGTAGTGCAGATCGGTGGCGCAGCGGGCAAACAACGCCGTGCCGTCCGATAACAGAAAATTGAAAGTGCCGTGTTTGGCCAGTTCTGCCGCCAGCGCCGCCATGGTGGCATGCAGCTCCGCCAGCGGCGGCTTGCTGGGATAGCGCAGACCCAGCTGATCCATCAGCCAGCAAAATGCATATTCGCTATCGGTGGTTCCCACCGGCTGAAAGCGGCTGCTTGCCATCGGCGGGAGTTCGGTCAGATTGCCGTTATGCGCAAACAACCAGTAGCGGCCCCACAATTCGCGTTTAAACGGATGGGTATTGGCCAGCGAAACCTCACCTTGGGTGGCTTTGCGGATATGCGCGACCACATTGCGGCTTTTGATTGGATATTTGTGCACCAGATCGGCCAACGGTGACAGGGCCGAGGGCTGATGGTCGAGAAACATGCGGCAGCCGTCGCCTTCAAAGAATGCGATGCCCCAGCCATCCGAATGATGGTCGGTCAGGCCGCCGCGTTGGCGAAAGCCTTCAAAAGAAAACACGATATCGGTAGGCACATTGCAATTCATGCCCAATAACTGGCACATAACGACGGTTCCGCAAATTTCTCAGGCGATGTTGTCATTATGGGACCGCAATGGGCATCGGCAAACCCCGGGGTATTCCCTGGTCTGTATCGATATGTGCAAGCCCACAGCAATAAAAAAACCCGGCTTATCGCCGGGTTCTTTTGCGAGATGAGCGGTGTTACTCGCCCAGCGCGCCTGCGCCGATGCTGAAACCTGCATCCACATACAGGATCTCGCCGGTCATGCCCGAAGACAGATCGGACATCAGGAATGCGGCGACATTGCCGACCTCGAGCTGCGACACATTGCGCTTGAGCGGGGTGGCATCGGCCGCGCGCTTGAGCAGCGTGCCAAAATCCTTGATGCCGGAAGCTGCCAACGTCTTGATCGGGCCTGCCGAAATACCGTTAACACGGATGCCGCGTTCGCCCAGCGCGCCTGCCATATAACGCACGTTGGCTTCAAGCGATGCTTTGGCCAGACCCATCACGTTGTAGTTGGGGATAGCACGCTCGGCGCCCAGGTAGGACAAGGTCACCAAGGCAGCGTTGTCCGCCAGCAGGTTGCGCGCGGCTTTCGCCATGGCGGCAAAGCTGTACGAGCTGATGTCGTGCGCAATCTGGAAGTTTTCGCGGGTGACGGCGTCGAGGTAATTGCCCTTCAGCGCATCACGCGGTGCAAAGCCGATGGCATGGACCAGGCCGTCGAGCTTGTCCCAATGTTTGGCCAGTTCTACAAACAATGCTTCTATCTGTTCGTCGCTTGCGACATCACAGGGCAGTACCAGCGTCGAACCAAAATCAGCAGCCAGATCGACTACGCGTTGTTTCAGATCTTCCGACACATAGGTAAATGCCAGCTCGGCGCCTTCGCGCTTGGCCGCTTCGGCGATACCGTAAGCGATAGAGCGATTGGACAAAACACCGCTAATCAAAATCTTTTTGCCGGCCAGAAAGCCCATGCTGTTTCCTTGTTAATCCGTTCAGTCGCGCGATTATAGACGAAACTGTAACCACCGCGCGCGTCTACGCCCGGTGGTCAGGCTACAAGGAGGCCGGCAAGCCGACAGAATCAGGCGATGCTGTAAGGCAGATCAAGCACTTGCAGGGCCGGGCCGTCCGGTGCGCCCAGATGCAGACCGTGCTCCAGCGAACTCATTTGCACCACCACCAGCGCCTCGCTCTGGCCGGCTGCCGCCGGGGCTGCCAACATGACGCGGCCAGAGGGCTGGCCATTCATTTCGGGGCTGAACACTTCCTGGCCCGCCGCCGCGGCTGCGGCCACCTGTATGCGATACATGCGCCGTTTGAGCTTGCCCAGATATTGCGTACGCGCCACGATTTCCTGGCCGGGATAGCAGCCCTTGCTAAAGCTGACCGCGCCGATCAATTCCATATTGGCCATCTGCGGCACGAATTCTTCTTGCGTGGCTGCGGTAATCCAGGGCGTCCCCGCACGGACTTCGGTCAAACGCCACACCGGCTCGTCCACGCTCACGGCACCAGCGCTGGCCAGCGCTTGCCATACGCCGGCAGCCTGATCCGCGCTCACCACCAACTGATAGCGTGCGCCCGGCAAGCCGATGATCGCGCCCATGTCCCAGTCGGCCACGTGCAATGATTCGGGCAGGGCTGCGCCGGTTACCTGGGCGACGAGGGCGCCCGCATGCGGGCCAGCCACCCCGATCAGGGCCAGTTCAGCCGTGGCATCAGTGGCTTTGGTTTTGCTGCGCAGTATGAACATGCTCAAGCGTTTCTGGATGGCGGCTTGCAGATCGCTGGAGATTTGCACCAGATAATCGCCCTGTGCGCGATAGATCAGAAAGCTGGCCAGCATGCGGCCCTTGGGCGTGGAATAGCTGGAGTATTGCGCGCTGGTGTCGTCGACTTTGCTCAGGTCACTCGACAACTGGCCTTGTAGGAACGTCATCGTTTCTTCGCCGCTAAAACGGATGACGCCGTATTGAGTCAGCGGGCTGATCACGCTGCCGCTTTCGAGGGCGGCGAGCGCAGTCTCGGCGGGGGAGGGCGTGAGGGTAAGGGTATCGGTCCAGCTCATGGGGGGGGCGCTCGCGTTGATATATAAAGGCAGATTGCCCAAACAGATGGGGCTGGGGCCGGGCAAAAACAATCGTGTTCAGCATGACTTGCAGCGGACAGGCGTGAACAGATGTCGTGCAAAAAAATGCGCCGACGATGCAGCGCATTTCCAAACACTTTTATAACAGCCTGAACGCCGCGTTAATCCTCGCTGGGCGCTGGCTCTTTGGTTTGTACCTTGTCGGCCTGCTCCAGCGGATCGTCATGCCCTTGGCGCCATGCGCCGCCAGTCTGGAAGACCGGTGCTTCGAGTTTGCCACCGATGCGGATTTGCGAAGAAGCCGCAATCACGCCTGCCTGCAAACGCGCCTGTGCGCCGCCACTGATCTTGTTACCGGCTTCGATTTTCATGGCGCCGGTGGCGACAAACTTGCCCGCATCAACTTTGATGTTGGCCAGCTGCACCACCTTGCCGTTGATTACGGCATTACCGGTCAGGGTATCAAAACGGGTAATCCCGCCGCGTGCATAGGTCACCGGCACGGTCGATTTCAGCGGCGCAATCAAATCAAAATTATGGATGGCGCCTTGCTTGATCGTCATGTTGGTATCGATTTGCGGCGTTGCCAGCAGGGTTTGGTAGCTGTCGCCGGCATAGGCAAAGTTCGCATCGCCTTCAATGCGGCCAGACACAAAAGTGGTCTGGTTAAACAGCCGGGTCAGCGGCTCGGCTTGTACGCTGCTGCCGTGCACGGTGCCGGTGAGTTTCCAGCCATCCGTCCAGTCCAGCCGCGCTGTGCCTGAAACCACGCCGCTATAGAGTTCGCCATGGATTTCGGTGACCTGCAAACCGTTCTGGTTGGCAATGCCTTTGAGCTGCAAGCTATCAAAATGCGCTGGCACCGACAGTGGCAAGTCCCAACCGCTGGCACTCAGCGTGGCGGCAAAATCGCTGCCCTGCGGCAGGATCTCCAGCGTCATGCGGCCGCTGCTATCAGTGACCGTCAGGCCTGCCAGATTGCTCCCGCTATCAAACTTGAGTACGCCGTCGAGAGGGCCGACTTCGCTGTTATTGCGCACGATGCTGGTCCGGATCAAATGCAGGTCAGCAAAGTGCACCGTGGCTTCGCCACTTTGCGGACGCAGTTTTTGCGGCAATTGCATGGCCCATTGCGGGCTGAAGTGGCCGCCCTCGACCGTGACTTCGCGCAGGTCACGCCCCCAGTGCAATACGTTGTAAACGGTGAGCGGCACGCGGATAAATTCGATATGACCGATGGCCGGGTCACCATCGAGGGTAATGTCCTGCAGCACCAATGCCGGGCGTGGTGTGTATTCAAAAGCCAGTTGTTGCAGCTGGATATTGCTATGCGTAATACGTTGCAGCAGGCGCGTTGCGTCACCCGAAAACAATTGCAGCGGCACAATGACCGGTAATGCGGCAATAAATGCTAAAAAAATGATCAATATAATCAAAGGTTTTTTTATTTTTTCCATACTTTACTCACGTTTCTCTTTGCATGTTGCTTGACAGGTTTCAAGTGGCCTACTAATATACGCACCTCATCGACGCAGCAGCAAGTCGATTCCCTGATAGCTCAGTCGGTAGAGCGACGGACTGTTAATCCGCAGGTCCCTGGTTCGAGTCCAGGTCGGGGAGCCAGATTCTGAAAGGCCACGCAATCGCGTGGCCTTTTTCATTTGTGTTTCAGACTGCGAAACACAAAGCAGATTTGCATGTACTGCCATGGTCGTCCCCTGATCTGGTGCGCTATAACGGGTATGCGTTACGGCATTGCGTGTGGCGGACAATATCAAGTGGCTCTCGCATCACCAAGCTGTTAAAGCCTCAACGGCCGAAAGCGCGCGGCATACGGGAGCACGGTCAGATTGATTGTTGTAGCCGGGCCATCATACGCAATTCCGATTACGGCTATTACCAGAAATACATCCAGCGCCTATCAATTCACAGAACGAATTGCGCCCAAACCCGCAGTGTTCGCATATAGGCGCAATTTATATAAAAAAATACGCTGCAAATTCAACGATTTGACCCTTTTAATAGGGTGAACATTCTCAGTACTCAATCTGACTTTCAGATTCGTCTCATGGTTGCACCTATCCCCCCTGGATAACTTGGCATGCACCCGGCCCACACGATTTCAGTCGTGTCTGGCAATGCCGGCAGACAGCGTTTCAAAGGGGGAATCACCACATGCGTATCGGATATCTGCTGGATGAATCAGACCACGGCCACGAGCATACACGTCTCGAGCTGATGCGTGCCTGGTCATGCCAGGCTGTGTTTATGGATCTTAACTCGCACTCGCGCCGACAATTGTCGATGGCGCTAGCCAGCCTGATCAGTAATGACACACTGGTCATCCACAATCTCGATACGGCAGGCCTCGGTGCTTATCAATTATTGTGCTTGCTGGAACAACTGGATCGACGTGGCGCCAGTCTTGAAGTCGTGGCGCTGGGTTTATCTTCCGCCACCGCCGAAGGTCAACGCACCTTGATGAATATCCTGATCCAGCAACTGCGTTCCGAGCGCCCGGCGCGTGCCAAACCGCTCGGCAAACAACGTGGCCGTCGGCCCAAGCTCAATGCGAGTGCGGTGCGGCTGCTGGCAGAAAGTCTGCGGCGCGGCATGCACAGCCGTGACGTTGCCAAAGATATGGGCGTATCAATCGCCACCCTGTACCGCTACAAACGCCTGATTGAAGATGGCGGCATCGCGTCCTGATGGTTCCTGGTCCGCTCAGTCGGGCGCGTCCTGCGGCTTGATCGGCAAATAAGCATCAAATCGCGTACTTTCGCCGTCATAGCCAAAGTCAGGTTTGGACCCCGCCAGCCATGGTGCTGCGCGGGGTCTTTTTACTACTACGCGTTGCCGTGCCACACGCCGTGCCGGCGCCAGCAGCGCATCCGAGTCAAAATCCCCGCCGATCAAGGACTGAAACGCGGCCATTTCTTTTTTGGCGCGCGCGCGTTTTTCCGGTTCGGGAAACATCGGGTCCAGAAAGACCACATCAAACGATTGTGGCGCAGCGGCTTCCAGCCAGGCTTGCGCGCCGGCCTGCAGCAAGTTCATGCGGGCGACGATGGGCGCCGTCTCGGCGTCGAGCGCCGCGCGGCGCAAGCCATCCTGCAATAGCGCGCAGACAACGGGATTGCGTTCGAGCAGCGTTACCTCGCAGCCCAGACTGGCCAGCACAAAAGCATCCCGCCCCAGACCGGCCGTCGCGTCGAGCACGCTGGGCGTATTGCCCCCCTTCAAACCCACCGCTTTGGCGACCGGCTGCCCGCGTCCGCCCCCAAATTTGCGCCGATGCGCTTGCGCACCGGCTACCAGATCAACACTGACGCGGCCTTTTGACCCAACTTCCGCCAGCTGCAATTGCTCGTCCAGCCAGAGCAGATACTGGCCCTCAGCCGGGGCAGCCTCCAGGGTGATCAGCCCGTATTGCGCGCACAGCGCTTGCAGTTCGGCGTCGGCCGCCGCTAGCACACCGACCGGCACGCTCATGCCCAACCACCAGGCGCGGGTGTGGGCAGGATGCCGGGATTGATCAGCGGATCAAAAGCGACGGGTCCAAGGTCCAGTGGTTCAAACGCGGGGCGATAACGAACGCGCGGCAAACGGGCGAGCGGGTCTTGCTGATAGAACTGGCGCAATTGCTGATAAACCTCGGGGTATTGCTCCGCAATAGCATGCGGCGTTTCAAAAAAGTATTCGCTCATTACGGCAAAGCATTCGGCCGGATTCTCGGCCGCATATAAATCGATCGGACTGTATTCGCCGGTATGGGCCAAGCGGCTTAAATGCGAAAACGCCCGCGAAAACGCGGCCTTCCATTGCGCTGCATCCATGCCCGCATGCAAGGGCGGGCGGCCGTTGGGCGCGCCGTCGCGCATATCAAGTTTGTGCGCAAATTCGTGGATGACCACATTCCAGCCGTCGAGCCATGCGGATTGTGACACGTCTAGCCATGACAACAGAACCGGCCCGTCCGAGCGGGCCTGCCCGGCCAGGATTTGTTCGTACTCGTGCACCAGGCCGTAATGATCGGTGTAACGGTCGCGGGACAAGAATTGTCCGGGATAGACAATGATCTCGTGCCAGTCGTCATACGCATCAAAGCCGAGATTCAGCACGGGCAAGACCGCTTGCGCCGCGAGCAAAACGCGATCAGCGTCGCTGAGTTCCAGCCCATCAACGCAAATAATCGATTTTTCATGCAAAAACCAGGCCGATTGCTCGCGCAAACGTTGGCGTTCTTCTGGCGACAAGCCCATAAACAACGGCAGCTGTACCACCTGGCGCCAGATTGGATCGGGGATGGGATTGCGCGCCAGATGGCGCTTGCGGCGCTGATTCTTGATGAAATCGAACATGGCAATAAAAAGGCCAGCCTGCGCCTGTTGGTCTGGATCAAACCAAAGTGAGGCAGCCAACTGGCCTTTTCAAGCAGCGGCCGCAGGCGGGGGCTGGGCGTGGCATATGCGCGTTTAATCGGCGGCGGCTTGCACTGCCAGCTGTAATTCGCGTTGCGCCGCTTCAGAGAAAGGATGCAGATGCTGCATGAACTGGCGGCTGGCGGCCGCCCATGAGAACTGCTCGGCATGTTTGCGCACCGCAGCGCGGTCGATATGCAGCGCCTCCAGGCAAGCCTGGCGCAAATCCTGATTGAGCGCGCCGGGGCCGTCGCGGCCGATCACGTCGATGGGGCCGGTGACCGGGTAAGCCGCCACCGGGCAGCCGCAGCCCATGGCCTCGAGCAAAACCAGCCCAAACGTATCGGTACGCGATGGGAACACAAACACATCGGCGCTGTTATAAACCTGCGCCAGTTCGCCCTGGTTAAGCACGCCCAGCCAATGCACGCCATTTGATTCGTTATAACGGCCGCGCAGACTGGCCGCGGCCGGGCCATCGCCACATACCCATTTCGAGCCGGGCAAGTCGAGCTGCAAGAACGCCTCGACATTCTTCTCCACCGCCACACGCCCGACGTAAACAAAAATGGGGCGTCGCGTTTGCAGGCGTTCCCGTGAGCCAGGCCGGAAAATCTCCAGATCCACGCCGCGCGACCACAGCACCACATTATTAAAACCATGCGATTGCAAATCCTCGACCACCACCCGCGTCGGCACCATCACGGCGCGGGCAGCGTTATGAAACCGTGCCAGCCAACGATAGGTCCATGCAAGCGGAATACCAAAGCGCAAATGTACGTATTCCGGAAACCGCGAATGATAAGCCGTGGTGAACGGCAAATTGTTTTTAATACAGTATTTGCGCGCCGCCATTCCAAGCGGGCCTTCGGTGGCGATATGAATTGCATCAGGTTTGAAACGCTCGATATGCGCCGCAATTTTTTTGCCAGGCATAAAAGCGAGGCGTATCTCGGGATAAGTCGGGCAAGGCATGGTGCGGAATTGCTGCGGCTGGATCAATTCAACTTTATGTCCCAGTTTTTGTAATTCCAGCCGGGTTTGTTTCAGCGTACGCACCACCCCGTTGACTTGCGGTTCCCATGCGTCGGTCACAATCAGGATATTCATGCGGTGATTTCCTGCAAACCCGCGCCAGTTGGGGCAACGGTCAAACTATTGATTTGCGCGGCCTGCTCGGCAAAAAAAGTCTGCCAGGTCAGGATTTTAAGTTCGCCATTGGGTAATTCGACCAGGGCGGTCAGACTTTCGACCCAATCGCCGTCATTGCAATACAACACGCCGTCAATCTCGCGCATTTCGGCTTTATGGATATGGCCGCAAATCACCCCATCCAGCCCGCGCGTTTTGGCTTCCAATGCCACCGCTTGCTCAAAACTGCTGACAAAGTTAACGGCCTTTTTGACCTTGTGTTTAAGGTATTGCGACAAAGACCAATAGCCCAATCCCATACGGGCGCGGGCGCGGTTAAACCAGTAATTGAGTTTGAGCGTTATGCCATAGAGACGGTCGCCCACAATTGCCAGCCAGCGCGCACATTGCACCACCCCATCAAAGCGATCGCCATGTAACACCAGCATGCGGCGACCATCGGCGGTGGTGTGCACCACTTCGTCTTCAATGCGGATATCGCCAAACATCAGCCCCAGAAACTGGCGCGCGCCTTCATCGTGATTGCCCGGGATATAGATAACGTGGGTGCCTTTGCGCGCTTTGCGCAGCACTTTCTGGATGACGTCATTATGGCTTTGCTGCCAATACCAGGAGCGCTTGAGCGCCCAGCCATCAATGATGTCGCCGACCAGGTAGAGATATTCGGCTTCGGTATTCTTGAGAAAATCGAGCAGATATTCCGCCTGGCAACCCGAGGTGCCCAGGTGCAGGTCGGAAATCCAGATGCTACGGAATTTCAAAGGGTTATCTGCCATCTCATGCTTCCGCGCGTTGATTTTGCGCATCATGCAACCGGCAGATGACAATCGCGCTAATTGTTAATGACGCTTTGATTGCAGGCGGCAAGCAAAACGCCGATCAGTACGTGCTTGACTATCCGGGCTGCTCATTCGATAGTCTGGCCCGATTGTTCTTGCGGATTGTGTATGTCTTCTCGCCCCGATTCCCCCTGCATTGCCATGTGTTCCACCGGTCTGGGCGATGACGTTTGCCGTGGCTGCGGCCGCACGTTTCTTGAGGTTGCCAACTGGACGACGCTGAACGCCGCAGAGCGGGAACAGGTTTGGCAGCGACTGGAAGCGTGGTGGCAACAGCAAGGGCTTACCGCGCCGTGGTTGCGGCAGGGCCACGCCAAATAAAAAGCCCGGCTTGGCCGCCGGGCTGTTGTATTTAGCGCAAATCTATTCGTTTAGATAAACATGCCGCCGGATACTTCAATGCGCTGCGCATTAATCCAGCCGCTGCCATCGCTGAGCAAGGCCGCAATTGCACCGCCAATATCATCCGGCAAACCCACGCGGCCCAAGGCCGTTGCCGCAGCAACCGCCGCATTGGCCTGTTTGTTATCGCGAATTTCGCCGCCGCGGAAATCGGTTTCGATCGCGCCCGGGGCAATGGTATTGACCGCAATCCTGCGGCTACCCAGTTCTTTGGCCAGATAGCGGGCCAATACCTCAACGCCGCCCTTCATCGCGCCATAGACGCCATAGCCGGGGAAGGCAAAACGCGACAGTCCGCTCGATATCATCACGATCCGACCGCCATCCTTGATGACCGGCAGCAGTTTCTGCGTGATAAAGAAGGGGCCTTTCAGATGGATATTCATCAGCGTATCGAAGGTTTCCTCAGTGGTTTCTGCAATCGGGCTATTGATGCCGATGCCGGCGTTATTGATGAGGAAATCAAAGCGATCGGTTTGCCAGGTATCGGCCAACGCTTGCTTGACCTGGGCGACGAAGCCATCGAATTCCGCGCTATTGCCAGCGTCCAGTTTGAGCGCGACCGCGCGACGGCCCAGCGCTTCGATTTCTTTAACCGTGCTTTGCGCGGCTTCGGCATTGCTGTGATAAGTGATGATGGCATCCACGCCATCGCGCGCCAGATGCAAAGCCGCATTCTTGCCCAAACCGCGGCTGCCGCCAGTGATAATTGCAATCTTCTGAGTCATGTTCGTGCGCTCCGTATAACAGGCTGGGAAAAGAGTTAACGGATTGCAGTTTAGGCGGGGAAATTGGGCGGATAAATCAGGCAGATTGAGCAAGACTGTTTGGTAAAACAAAACAATCACGCACCCGCCGCGGGCAGAGTGAGCAGACGTAAAAAAACCGGCTCCAGGCCGGTTTTCTTATTGGTGCATTGCATCTGCAATACAGCTTGCGCTGCTTCCTTATACATGCACCGTTATTCTGGTGCCCGGGGGGGGACTCGAACCCCCACACCTTGCGGCGGCGGATTTTGAATCCGCTGCGTCTACCGATTCCGCCACCCGGGCTAAGGAGGCGAGATTATCGGTTACCTTTCGTCGCTTTGGCAAGGCCAAGTTGCATTGCTGCGCGCTTTTTCATTCTTCATCCGCGTCTTCAGCGTCTGCGGCCGCCTCGGCCTTTAGCTGTAATGCCCGTTCATACAAGGCGTTGCGTGCGGCGCCGGTAATTTTCTGGGCCAGCGCCACGGCTTGTTTCACCGGCAATTGGCTCAACAAAGGTTGCAATACCGCATCGTGTGCATTCTCGGCATCGGCCGGTGCCGGTGGGGCCGCGTCGATGACGATGACAAATTCGCCGCGTTGCTGATTGCTGTCGGAGGCGGTCCAGCTCTGCAAGGCGGACAGCGGCCCGCGCTTGAGTGTTTCAAAAGTTTTGGTGATTTCACGCGCCAGCAAGGCGGTGCGGTCGGCGCCAAAGCAGGTGACCAGATCGGCCATGGTGTCGAGGATGCGGTGCGGTGCTTCGTAAAACACCGTGGCGTAGGGCAGGTTGAGGAGTGGCGCCAGTGCGTCCTGGCGTTGGCGCGTTTTGGGCGGCAAAAAGCCATAGAACAATGTGTGTGCACAAGTGAAGCCAGCCACGCTCAAGGCGCTGGTCAGCGCGCTGGCGCCAGGGATGGGCACAACCTTGAGGCCCGCGTCGTGCACGGCGGCCACCAGTTGCGCGCCGGGGTCGGAAATCGCCGGTGTGCCGGCATCCGAGACCTGGGCCACGCTGTCACCGGCTTGCAGGCGCGTGACGATCTTCTCGGCCATGCTGCGCTCGTTATGTTCGCGCACGCTGATCATGGGCGTGGTGATGCCAAAATGCTTGAGCAACTGGCCGGTGACACGAGTGTCTTCGGCCGCGATCACGCTCACATTTCGCAGAATATTCAACGCTCTGGGCGTTAAATCTTGCAGGTTCCCGATCGGAGTGGCGACCACATATAATGTGCCACCACTGACTTCTGAAGGTTCTGTATGCACGCTCGGGCTCTCCATGCGGTTTGTTGCGGGCCGCGCAGGCCACTGGCGGCCGTACTATACGGCCTGGTCCTGTTTGCGGCCAGCGCCGTCCATGCCGCAGCGCCGCTGGTGACCATTGCGTCGCCGGTTGCATCGAGCCCGGCGCATCAGACACCTGCTTCAGCTGCGGCTGCTGCAGCGGCCACCAACAAGCCCGCAGCGCAAGACGCCTCTGCCCTGGCCACGCCGCCCACCGGCCAGTTTATTGCCGTCTTGCTGCCCGCACGCAGCAAGGCCTGGAAGCCGGCGGTGGATGCAATCAAGGCGGGCTTGTTTGCCGCGGAAGGCGCTTTGTCGGATGGCGATCAACCGCCATTGCGTGTATTCGATACCAGCGATGCCGAGGATGACATCCTCACCCAGTTCAACCGGGCGCGTAATCTGGGTGCGGCGGCGGTGATCGGGCCGCTGACGCAGACGGCGGTTAACAATATCGCTGATAACGGCCACTTTGAATTCCCGGTACTGGCGCTCAATCGTTTTGACGACAAGACCCTGCGCCGACCCAATTTATACAGCTTCAGTTTGTCCACCGAGGTGGAGGCCAGCCAGGTGGCGCGCTGGATGCATGACGATGGTATTGCCCAGCCTGTGATTCTGGTGGGCGATGGCGCCCTCGCCAAGCGCATGGCCCAGGGTTTTACAGAGGCATGGAAAGGCGTGAGCAACGGCCGTATGCCCAATGTATTGGGCATGCCGGTCAGCCGTCAGGACTACGCCGGTTTGCGGGCGCAACTTGATCAGATTGGTGCTGATGGCGTATTCCTCGCCATGAACGACAAGCAGGCGCGCCGCGTGCGACCGTTTGTGGGCACCGGTCGCGCCCTGTATGCCACCAGCCAGATCAACCCGGGCCGTTTACCGACACCCGCCTTGTTTGATCTGGCCGGTATCCATTATCTGGATATGCCGTGGATCGCCGATCCGGGCAATCCGGCCTGGCGCGTGTATGAACGTGCGCGTTCGCCGTCCAATGATGTTGAGCGTTTGTTTGCGCTAGGCGTCGATACCTGGCGTTTGATGGCCAGCATACTGGCGGCGCAACCTGGCACGCCGATACATGATGACGGCCTGACCGGCCAATTGCGCATCGGCCCGGATGGCGTGGTTGACCGGACTTTGATGCAGATGCAGACCAGCATCAAGGTGCCCGATGCCGAGCCGCCCGGCACGGCCAACGCGCCCACCCCCGCCAACGCAACCCCGTCGGCCCCCGCGGCCAACGACGCCAGCCTGCCTGCGGCCCAGCCGTGAGTGTGGATGGCGCCCAGGCCGAACGCCAGGCCGCCGCATATCTGCAAGCGCGCGGGCTGGAGATCGTCGAACGCAACTGGCGCTGCCGCTTTGGGGAGATCGACCTGATTGCGCGCCAGGGCCTAACACTGGTATTTGTGGAAGTCCGCGCGCGCCGCAGTCGTCGTTATGGCGGCGCCGCATTCAGCATTACCCCGGCCAAATGCGCGCGCTGGATGGCCGCCGCCGAGCATTATCTGGCCACGCTCTCGCCTCAGCCCGCCTGCCGCTTTGATGCCGTCTGCATTGATCACGGCCGGATCGAATGGCTGCAGCATTGTCTGGACGTCAGTAACTGATCAAGTAAGAACAAGGAAGATTCATGGATTTGATGCAGCGCGTGCGCGGGCATTTTGACGAGAACATCGCGGTAACGTCGCTGGTGCAAGACATCCTGTCGCCGCAGATTGCACAGGCCGCCGAAAAACTGATGCAGACCTTGATTGTCGATGCGCGCATCCTGGCCTGCGGCAATGGCACGTCGGCCTCGCAAGTGCAGCAGTTTGCCGCGGCCATGGTGGGGCGCTTTGAGCGCGAACGCCCGGGTTTGTCGGCGATAGCCCTGACCACCGACACCAGCACCATCACCGCCATCGCCAACGATTACGACTTTGATATGGTCTATTCGCGTCAGGTGCATGCGGTGGGCCGCGCGGGTGATGTGTTGCTGGTGGTGTCTACTTCAGGGAACTCTGCCAACGTCATCTCTGCCATACACGCGGCGCATGACCGCCAGATGAGCGTTGTGGCCCTGACCGGCCGTGATGGCGGTCAGATCGCCGATATTCTGGCAGGCGAAGATATCCATTTGTGCGTGCCGGTTGAACGGCAATCACGGATTCAGGAAACGCACGCATTGATCATTCATGCCATATGCGATGCGATCGACTATTTGTTGTTAGGGGGAGAATAAATCAATGACACGTACCACAATCCGTAGTGGTCTGGTGGCCGCCGCTTTGGCGCTGGGACTGGGTTTGCAAGGATGTATTCCTGTGGTGTTTGCCACCGGCGCCGCGCTGGGCGTGCTGATCGGCACTGATCCGCGTCCGGCTGAGACGATGAAATCGGATATCGATGCCGGCGGCAATATCAGCAGCAGCATCAGCGATGTGTACAAAGACACTGCCCACGTTAACGTGAATGTCTTCAACGGCAATACGCTGTTAACCGGCGAAGTGCCCAATCCGGCAGCGAAGGCGCGCGTTGAAGAAATCGCGCGCAAAAATCCGGGCGTACGCAAGATTTATAACGAAGTCACCATCGGCCCGGTCTCGACCACCGCCAACCGGCTGTATGACGCGCAATTGTCGGCGCGCGTCAAAACTGCCGTGGTAGGTGAGATTGGCGATCTGGGTTCGGTGCACTTGATGGTAGTGACTGAGCGCCAGGTGGTTTATCTGCTGGGTATCAGCAAGCCGGATGTGGTCGACCGCGCTGCCAAAGCGGCCAGCCTGGTCAGCGGCGTCAATCAGGTGGTGAAGATGGCGGAATATCAGCCCAGCGGCCCGGCTGACAAGTAATCGGGATAGTAAAAACGCGCGGTTCAAGCCGCGCGTTTTTTATTGCTGGCGCTGCGGGCCGCGGCAGGCTTGAGCAAGGGCTGGATGTCTTTGTAGATTTGCTCCATGACCATGGGCTCAGCCACGGCCACCGGATGCAGCTGATCATTCTGGAACAGTTCGGGTCGCGTAATGACCGGGGCCAGCAAGAATGGCGTGAGGGTGGTGTGATATTGCGCGGCCAGCGTGCTGTACATGGCGGCAAATTGCTTGACGTAATCGGGGCCCAGATTCGGTGGCATCTGCATGCCGATCAAATGCACGCGCGCGCCGCTGGCCTGGATTTGTTTGATCATGCTGGCCAGGTTTTGTTGTGCTTTGTCCAGCGGCAAGCCACGCAGGCCGTCATTGGCCCCCAGTTCCAGCAGCACCAGCGTGGGCTTGTGGGTAGCCAGCGCGGCGGGCAAACGGGTCAGGCCGCCCGCTGTGGTTTCGCCAGAAACGCTGGCGTTGATCACCCGGGCAGCGCCGCCGCTTTGCTTGATGCGCGCTTCCAGCAAGGGTGGCCACGCTTGTTCAGCACGCAAGCCGTAACCGGCCGATAAACTATCGCCGAAAACCAGAATCACAGCAGACGGAGCTGGCGCGGCTTGCGCGCCACTCAACCCGCTCAACAACATCAAAAGCACAGCGAACATGAACGATACACGCACCGATTTCTCCGAAGGCATGCTGGTGGCAAAAGGGCTGGGCAAGCGCGTCGACGCAGCCGGCCAGAGCATCGACATTCTGCACGATATATCGTTCAGCCTGGCCGCAGGCGCCAGCCTGGCCATCGTCGGCGCGTCCGGCTCGGGCAAGTCGACCTTGCTGTCCTTGCTGGCCGGGCTGGATACGCCGAGCCATGGCGACGTGCTGCTGGCAGGGCAGGCGCTGGGCGCGCTGGACGAAGATGGCCGGGCACGGGTGCGTGGGCAGTACGCCGGGTTTGTGTTTCAGTCGTTCCAGCTGTTGCCGGAGTTGTCGGCGCTGGAAAACGTCATGCTGCCGCTGGAGTTGTTTGGCGGCAAAACCAGTCAGGCGCAGTTGCGTGAAACAGCGCAGCACTGGCTGCAACGGGTCGGCCTTGGCGCGCGCATGCAGCATACGCCGCGCACTTTGTCCGGCGGGGAGCAACAGCGCGTGGCGCTGGCCCGCGCCTTTGCCACCGGCCCACGCATCCTGTTTGCCGACGAGCCGACCGGTAGCCTGGATAGCCATACCGGCGAACTGGTCGCCGATCTCTTGTTCGAGCTCAATCGCGAAACCGAAACCACGCTCGTTCTTGTCACCCACGATGAAACCCTGGCCGCACGGTGCGGCGTGCGTTTGCGCATCGACGCAGGCCGCATGACGCAATGGACCGGAGCGACGGCATGATCCGCATCACCTTGCGTCGCTTCTGGCGCGGCATGGCGGCGGGCGACTATCGCACGCTGCTGGCGGCGCTCATCGTCACCATCGCGGCGCTCACCGCAGTGGGCTTGCTGACCACGCGCATGTCGGGCCTGTTAAGCGGCCAGGCCAACGATCTGCTGGCGGCCGATGCGGTGCTCAGTGCCGATCACCCGATCAATGCCAGCGCAGAACAAAGTGCGCGGCAGGCCGGATTGCAGGTGGCGCATCTGGCGCAGTTTCCCAGCATGGTCAGCGCCAACGGCAAAACCCATCTCGGCACCATCAAGGCGGTGACCGCGGGTTACCCGTTGCGCGGGCAATTGCTGTTGCAGGCGGGGCCGACCAGCAAAGTGGCCAGCGGCATACCGGCCCCCGGCCAGGTCTGGCTGGATACGCGGCTGGCCAGTGCACTCAATGTGCAAGCGGGTGGCCAGCTGCAGCTTGGCACGCGCAGCTTCATCGTCGCTGAATTGATCAACCGCGAACCCGACGCCGCACTGGATTTTTCCGGCTTGCAGCCCCGCTTGCTGCTCAACCAGGCCGATCTGGCCAGCACCGGCCTGATCGGCTTTGGCAGTCGGGTGCGTTATCGCTTGCTGGTGGCGGGCCCGGCCGACTCCGTCCGCCACTGGAAACAAAGTGCGCGCCATCAACTGGCCAGGGGCGAACGGTTGGAGGACGTGCGTGAATCGCGGCCTGAGGTCAAAGTGACGCTGGAACGGGCGGAAGACTTTTTGCGCCTCGTCAGCTTGCTGGCCGCAGCGCTAGCTTGCACCGCGGTGCTGTTGGCCGCGCGCCGCCACGCCTTGCGCCAGACCGATGCCGTGGCTTTGCTGGTGGCGCTGGGGGCCTCGCGCCGCACGGTGGCGACCATGTTGTGGCTGGAGTTGCTGGCGCTGTGGTTACTGGCCGCCTTGATCGGTGGGGGCTTGGGTTGGGCGGCGCAGGCCGGGCTGGAATGGGCGGTACGGGCGCGCCTGCCTGCGCCCTTGCCCCCGGGCGATCCGCGGCAATGGCTGGCTGCGGTGGCGTTGGGCGGTGTGCTGCTGTTGGGCACAGCCGGGCCCGCCTTGTTGCAGCTGGCGCGTACGCCACCGATCCGGGTGCTGCGCCACGATGTCAGTGCCTCGCCCACGGTCTGGATCAGCTGGTTGCTGGTGGCTATCTGCGCCGGGGCTTTGTTGTTCTGGCTGGGCGGTAATCTCAAGCTGACCTTGATCGTGGTGGGCGCCATGTTGGGTGCGCTGGCGCTGGCGGCGGTAGCGGGTTGGGGGGCGCTGGCTTTGTTGGGGCGCTACAGTCACGGCTTTGCGGCCCGGATAGCCTTGCGCCAGTTGCTGCGTCGGCGCTGGCTGAGCATGGCGCAGATGTCGGCGCTGGCTATGGGCTTGCTTGGCGTGTGGCTGTTGACGGTGGTGGAGCATGATTTGCTCGCTACCTGGCAAAGCCGCATCCCGGCCGATGCGCCCAACCAGTTTGTGATTAATCTGCAGCCCGATCAGCAAACTGCTTTCACGCAGCGCATGGCCCAGGCTGGCTATGCCGATATCGCGCTGCAACCGATGATCCGAGGCCGCTGGACTGCGCATAACGGCAAACCCGTGCTCACGCGGCAATATCAGGATGATCGCTCGCGCCAGCTAGCTGAACGCGAATTCAATCTGAGCTGGGGCGATACGCTGCGCCAGGACAACAAATTGCAGACCGGCACCGCGCTGAAGGCCGATCAGCCGGGCTGGTCGGTCGAAGCCGGGCTGGCTGAACGTTTTGATATCAAGGTCGGCGACACGCTAGGTTTTGACGTGGCGGGCACGCCGGTCAGCGGCACTGTGCGCAATCTGCGCAAGGTGGATTGGGATTCTTTCCGGGTCAATTTCTTTGTGACCGGCACCGCGCAGATGTTCGGCAATATGCCCACCAGCCTGATCACCAGTTTTTATCTGCCGCCCGACAACAAAACGCTGGTGCCGCAACTGGTGGCGCAATTCCCCAATGTCAGCGTGTTTGACGTGGGCGCGGTGCTGAACGAGGTGCACCGGATTCTGGATCTGGCCACAAGCGCACTGCAGTTGGTGTTTGCCTTCTGCCTGATCGCGGCGTTGGTGGTATTGGTGGCTGCGCTGGAAACCACGGCGCCCGAGCGTCATCGCGAAACCGCCATCCTGCGCGCGCTGGGTGCCGAGCGCGGCCATATCGCCGCCATCCAGCGCTGGGAGGGCTCGGCGATTGGTGCGGTGGCCGGGCTGGTAGCGGGCTTGTCGGCCAGCGTGGCGGGCTGGTTGTTGGGACGGCAAGTACTGAACCTGCCCACCAGCTTTAATGTATGGCTGCCCTTGGCCAGCATGCTCAGCGGCATAGTGCTGGCGGGCCTGGTGACCGCGTGGGAACGGCGACGCCTGTCGCGCGTGACGGCACTGGCGCTGTTGCGCGATCCGGCCTGAGCCGGGCGATACATTGCAAGCAAGGCCTGGCGGTCGCCAGCGGCCCCAGTCCTTGCTTTGTTTTGCTCAAGCGTGCCGCAATTTATTGCGCCGCTTTGAACGGAAAGCCCAAGGCATCGACAAAGGGCCCCGCCAGAAAAGCCGCCAGCTCGTTCAGGCGCGCCTGCACGCTGAACATTTCGCCACGCCATAGCCCGGGGTCTTGTTCAAAGCCGACCGGCAACGCCGCCAGTGCCAGTCGCACATTGATGATTTTTTCCTGCAATTGCGGGCCGGTGGCGTTGTCGCCGCGGGAGGCCAGCAAATCATCAAAGCCCAGGCCCGAAGGCGCACCAAGCAAGGTGTTTTCGATGCTGTTCAGACCGGCTTCCAGATTGGCTTTGCCACTACTGGAGCGCCACCCGCGCAGATCAGTCACCGCAGGATCGATACGGCCTTGCGCCAGTTGGCGCTGGCCCAGTTCCTTGATACCGGCCACCGAATTGCCGAGGGCTTCGATCAGATACGGCGTCTGCAAGGTGGCGTTGTAGTTGAAACCGGTGCGCAAGGTATTCCATTCCAGCACCAGGGTTTGCGCGCGACGCGTCATGCCGTTGGCCACCCAGCGGCCGTACTGACATTGCTGGGGTTTGCTCAGCGCGGGGGCCGTTTTGTATTTGCCGCTGAACAGCAGATATTCCAGCGCGGGCAGACCGTTGCCACCGGCGGGCAGCGTGCCGGCTTCAAACACGGCCTGCGGGCTGGCTGGATCAGCGGGGGTGCGTTTAATGCTTTGCGCCAACACGGTTTCGTCCAGCGGCCACGGCTCAAATTGACGCACCGCGTCTTGCTGCCGATTGGGGCCGATGCGCAAGGTTTCCATGCCGCGCCAGATGCGATCGGTGCCGCGCCAGGCCACTTGCGCTGCGGCCAGATGGTCGGCATCGGGGTTATTGCATAATTCGGCCACGCGCTGCGACAGCGTGCGGGTGGCTTCGACCAGTTGGCGTTGCGCCGGCAGCGCCACATCATCGAGCAAACTTTGCGCTAACGCGGTAGTGGGCATGGGCGCGGCCAGGCCAGGTGGCGACGCCAATGCGCCAGCCCCCACCAGCGTCAGCGCCAGCAGACGTGCTTTCATCGTGTTGTCCCCATCGGTATGCCGCTGCGCGGGCGGCTTTTTGCTTTGCTTTTGTTCCGGGCGCGCAGGGCATCATAGCCTGAGCCGCGCGCGCCACCAATCCATGCCGCAGGTGCCTTGCTTTTTATGCTGGCAAACGCGAAACTGCCCGCCTTGATTGATCTGTAACGGACTCTTTTGCAATGGCTTTTTATCTACGCGCGGACAGCGTGCCCGAACTGCATGGGCTTACCCGCTGGGAACAACGCGTCTTGCTGCGCGGCACTTTTGTCAAAGAACGCATGATTTCCACCCTGGTGCTGGCGGTGGTGGCCTTTTTGACCGTGCCGTTTGGCATTAACCCGCTGATGCACCATCTGGTGCCGGGCGTCACCAATGATTCCGGCGTGTATATGGCCGTGCTGGTGGTATGGGTGTTTGTGCTGCTGGGCGCACGCGACATCGTGATGATGAACTTGCTGCGCCACAAGATTGCAGCCCATCGCGCCAAGGCGCCGGTGACCGTGCAGGCGGACGCCGCCCATGAATAAATTCTGGCTGGGGCTCGGCGCGTTGCTGGTCGGGGTGGCCGTATCGGCCCAGGCGCAAACGCAAACCATCGCGCTCGATGTCGGCCATTATCTGGACAAGCCGGGCGCGACCAGCGCCTATGGCGTAACCGAGTTCAGCTACAACCAGGCGTTGGCAGAAGCCGTGAGCGAGAAACTGCTGTCAGCCGGTTATACCGTACGTTTGATCGGTGATGACGGCCAGGCCAAAGACTTGCACCGCCGCGCCGCAGCCGCCACTGGCGCCGATCTGCTGGTGTCCTTGCATCACGATTCGACCCAGCCGCAGTTTATGCAAAGCTGGACCGTCGATGGCGGCAAGCAGATGTATTCCGATCGCAGCAAGGGTTACTCGGTGTTTGTCAGCCGCGAGAACCCTCAATTTGCCCGCTCCAGTGCCTGTGCCAGCGCACTGGGCCAGCAAATGCAAAGCCGGGGTTTTAGCGTGAACCCGGCGCATGCGGAGAAGATCGCGGGCGAAAGTCGCGACTGGCTGGATGAAAAATCCGGCGTTTATACCGCCGATTTCACCGTCCTGAGCGAAAGCAAAGTGCCGGCCTTGTTGCTGGAATCGGGAGTCATCGTCAATCGCGACGAAGCCCGCAAACTTAATAGCGCCACCACCCGCGCTACCATCGGCGACGCCATCCTGGCGGCCGTCAAAGCTTGCCTGCAATAGCGGAATTGCGCTGCTGAGCGCCGCCGGCCGGGCGTTCAGGCGTAGCGCGCGTCGGGGATGTCGCGGTTCATCAGCCGGAACGGCTCGGGCCGTGCCAGACCATAGCCCTGGGCATAATCGACGCCCAGTTGGCGCAAGGCATCGGCAATCGCCTGGTTCTCGACGAATTCGGCCACGGTTTGCTTGCCCATCAGATGGCCGATCTCATTGATGGCGCTCACCATGGCACGATCGATTGGATCGTTAAGCATGTCTTTGACAAAGCCGCCGTCGATTTTCAGATACTGCACCGGCAGATGTTTGAGATAGCCAAATGACGACATCCCGGCGCCAAAGTCATCCAGCGCAAAGCAACAGCCCAGCCCGCTTAATTCCTGCATGAAGCGCGTGGCACGGGTCAGGCTGGCGACGGCGGTGGTCTCGGTAATCTCAAAGCAAAGCCGCGCCGGATCGATACCACTGCTGCGGATATGCTCCAGCGCAAATTGCAGAAAGTGCTCATCCCCCACCGACGCGCCGGACAAATTGATGGCGCACAGTGCCAGCGGCGGTAGCCCGGCGGCTTCCCGCGCGGCCAGGGTCTGGAGGGTGTTCTGCAAAACCCAGCGATCAATCTCGGGCATCAGGTTGTAGCGCTCAGCCGCTGGAATAAATGCCATGGGCGGCACAATCTGATCATGTTCATCCAGCAAGCGCAGCAGTACTTCCACATGACGTTGGCCAAAACTGGCGCTGCTCAGGCCGACGATTTCTTGCGCATACAAACGGAAGCGATCCGCTTGCAGCGCGTGCTTGAGGCGCTGCACCCATTCCATTTCACCGTGCCGCAGCGTCACTTCATGATCTTGCGGCGAATATTGCTGCACGCGGTTGCGGCCTTTTTCTTTGGCCATATAACAGGCCGCATCGGCCGCCCGCAGCAGTTCCTGCAAGGCCATGGTGTTGTCGCCGAGATGGACCATGCCGATGCTGGCGCCTACGGTAAATGACTGACTGCCAAAGGCAAAATGGAAGTCACGCACCGATTGCCGCAAGGTCTCGGCAATGCGCAAGGCTTGTTCCGGCGCGCAATTCTCCAGTAACACGCCAAACTCATCGCCACCAATGCGCGCCAAGGTGTCGGTCTGACGCAAATGCTGTTGCAGCACCCCCGCCAACTGGCGCAAGAGCTCGTCGCCCGCCGCATGGCCGCAGGTGTCGTTAACAATCTTGAACTGGTCCAGATCAAGAAACATCAACGCGTGCTGCGCGCTGCGTTGTTGCGTCCGGTTGTACAACTGCGCCAGGCGCCGTTCAAATTCGCGGCGGTTGACCAGGCCGGTGAGGGCGTCGTGGCTGGCTTGCCAACTGAGATTGGCGGCGTATTGGCGCTCACGGGTGGCGTCATGCAGCACCAGCACGATCCCGATGACTTCGCCCCCGCGCCCGCGTAATGGCGCGATAGCCCGATCAACAGAAACCTCGACGCCATCGTGCCGGAGCAAACGGAAGTCGCGCAGATTGGGGTCGAGGGTATCGGGCAGGTTGGCGTCATCGGCCAGCAGGCTGAGTGCATGCTGAGCCTGATCGACCAACTGGCAGATATCATCCAGATTACGCCCGGAAGCCGAATCGCGCGCGATGCTGAGCAAGCGCTCGGCAGCTGGATTCAGGTACTGGATGCGGCCAAGGATATCGGTGGTGATGACGGCGTCGGCAATCGACGCGAGCGTGATTTCGGCTTTTTCTTTTTCCAGTTGCAAGGCTTGCTCGGCCGCTTTGCGGTCGGTTACATCGGTGATCGAACCGGCCATCCGCACCGGTTTGCCTTGTAGATCAAAGGCCGCGCGCCCGCGCACGCGAAACCAGTGATAGCCGTTATGGCCAGTCAGGACCCGATATTCGACATCATGTGCCTGGCCGTTGCGGAATTGCTTGCTGCGGGCCACCGCAATCAAGGCCTGGTCATCGGGATGGACGCGGGCAAACCAGGCCTCGGGGGTTTCTGCCAGTTCGTGTTTGTTCACGCCCAGCAATTGCCGAAAGCGCGGCGAGTACCAGACGTGATCGGTGGTCATATCCCAATCCCAGATGCCGTCGTTACTGCCATTCACGGCTAGCTGAAAGCGCTGCTCGCTGTGGCGTAATGCGGCATCGGACAATTCGCGCTGGCGTACCAGCTTGAAGGTACGCCGCAAGGCCAGGGCAATCAGCAGGATTGCGGCAACCGTGAAACCGGTGGCCAGGCCGATTTCCATTTTGCGGGAGGCATGGCTCAGGCGCTGCGAGAACTCGGCCTCCAGCGGCGTGAGCGAGGCGTTGATGATGCGGATTTGCTGCCGCAGGCTGTCGAGATCGGCTTCGGTAAGGTGATCGCGCTCGCGCAGCTGCCGGGCGTGGGCGGCCAGCTGTTGCAGCCGGTTAATCTGCAGATCGGCGCGTTGCCACACATCGATGGCGGCGGCGATATCGGGAGCCCATTTGAAATTGAGATACAGCCGGATCATGCCGGCGATATCTGCGCTATCGTTGCCGCCACGTAACAGGAATGCACGGATGGCAGCCCGATCGGGAACGGGCATTTCCAGCTCCAGCCGCGCATGCTGATCGGCCAGCGGGATGGCCACGGCGGCTTCATAGGCGCGGTAATCGCGGACCTCGCCGTGGTCGATATAGCGTGCCAGGTAATAGGCCGCGTCTTTCTGACCCTTGGACCACATACTCTCGCCGCCAACATAGGCCCGACCCGCCGCCAGCAAATCCAGACAGGCCCATTGCAACATCACCAGCACGAGCACGATCAGCATGAACGGCCAGACGATGGCAAGCATGCGCTGCAGCAGATACAGCCGTGACGTGTTCATGACCGAGCGGTTCCTTGTTAATGCTTTTGAGCGGCACCCCTTCGGCAGCAGGGAACGGGGCGGCGTATGGTCTGGAATAGTTGCCGGCCCCAATAGTTAAGTAGTTACTAATGTTTTTACAACATTGCAAGCCGCTTTTTGCGCGAGTAAGACAGTCGGAGGTTCCGCAACCATTTGTAGCGCGTGACGCGGGGCACGATTGTGTGCATGCCGTTACACAGAGTGTCGGCGCGTGGTCGGGCGTGATCCGTTAAACCTCTGTGTATTCACTGATGGAGGACACGGGATGCGTCGATTAACTATCGTGTTGTTGCTGGCGGCGAGCGCGCTGAGCGGATGTATTGTGGTGCCGGCGGGTGGCCCGGTTTATTTTCGCGGGCCGGGCTATGGCTATGGCCCGTACCACCATGGGCATTGGTAAAGCGGTAGCTGCGTGAAGGAGCGAGCGGGTGCCACGGCCTCTCGCTCCGGCAATGCCGTTCATATGTAGCGTGCCGCTATGCCGGGCGCGGACCAGGCTTCAAGCGGCTTGCGGCAGCGGATCGGCGTGATCGAGCAAGCGGGTGGCGACGTCGAGAAAATCGGCAAAGTACACGTCGAACTCGGGCCGATTGGCCGCAAATAACAAAGGTTTTAGCCTGTTCTCATAATTTTCACGCAGCCCCGTATCGATCGCGGCGCGCTCCAGCGTGCGCCGCAAAACCTCGTAGGGCGTGGCGTCGAATTCGGGATGCTGCCCACGGAATTCTTCGACATCTTTGGAAACGATGCCACCGAATATATGCCGGGCCACGGCCATCATGTCAGGACGCTGTTGCACGATTTGTGAGACGTCATAGATATGCCGGACCAGCGCGGTATCAAATTCGCCGCGTTGATAGCCATCCCAATACCAGGCGCAGCGGCGCAACAGCGAGAGGACCTTTTCAGCAAGGGTCTCGGCGATGGAAATGCAGGCCATCGGAAATTGCGCCGGGTTGGGCCGATTGATCTGGCTGTCGAGCAGGTAGCCGATTGCTTGTGCGTCGGCGGGCAGCAGCGGTGGACGGTGGATGAGTTCGAGGCGGAGTTCCGGGCGCAGTGCGCGCGAAATATTGTGAAACTCCGCGTGATAAGCAACGCGCAGGCAGTAGTAACGATGCTTGTCGCGAGTCAGCGGGTTGCCTTTGGCTGCCACAAAACTGAAGCCCAGCTCATGCAGCAGGTGCTCCACTTTGCGTTGTAAAGCAGTGAGCCTGGCCCGATCCGATTTCCCCTTGGCTAAGGCATAACCAGCGGGTACCGGATCCAGCACAATTTTGATATCGATGTCTTCGGACATGCGCTCAATCAGCCGATGCGCCTTGGACAGACATGTGCCACCCGCGAATATCAAGCGCGTCATGATTTCTTGCGTCGCGGGCATGGTCTTGTCGAATACCTGCCGGTGCACGATATCGCTCTGACATAGCGTTGCCAGTGCGCGCAAGACGTCGGTTACGTGCTGATCTTTCTCAATGGCGGCTTCCGATAGATTGCCCGCTGCGCCTGCGCTGGTGGCGTCAATGATCTCTGCTTTAATCCCTGCCGTGATTCTTCTCATAAGTCACAGTCCGGCTACCTACGGTTATTTTGCGCGAGATGCGCCGTTCCCCTGTGTTGACCATCCAACCTGCAGGAACCTGAGTGCTTCCACGGTCGTAGGCGGCCTCGGCCGCGGTTGGCGAAAGCGCAATACCCAGCTTGCGAAATACCTCTGCTGCAATCTCGGACAGGGGGGCGATCGGCGTCTTCGTCCCGGTGAACTGATTCACCCGCGTCTTTGCATAGGCCCCCTTGCTCACCTTCACCAGCGTGCCGTCTTTGACCAGCCGTGCGATCACCCGGCCGATCTGCGCTGAGCTGCCCATGTCCGCAAAATCGGCGTGCAGAACGACCGGACCGTTACGTAATTTGATGGAACGGCGTATGCGTCCTTCCAGTTCCATAGCGGTCTCCTTGGGTTAAGTTACACAGACAGGTGACTCTACCACAAAAATTAGAAAAATATATTTGAGAACAATATGATAAACATGCACAAATCGATCATTAAAGATCGGTTTATGCACAATCTTGCTATTGCCGGATTATTCACAGCGAAGCGAGTGCGCGGTTATGTTGCGCATAAAAAAACGCGCCATTAAGGCGCGTTTCCTGGCAGGGCAAACTCCGGGGCAATCAGAACAGCAATTGCTTGATATCGTCCGCGGCGGCGACCGTAAACTTCTGCTCGGTGGAGATCGATTGCTTGCCGTCGAAGCGTTCAATGCGGTACAGCGTGCCAAATGAGAACGTCGGTGCCGCTGCGCCCTGGCCGCCGGCCACTTCGGCGCCGCGGCGCACATTGTCGGCCATCCAGCCGGGCAGGCGCAGGTGATAGGGGTTACGTTCGACTTCGCCCACGTGGCAGGCCAGGGCGACAATCAAATCAGTGGTGTCTTCAATGCTGGTTTCGATCAACGCATTGGGCTTGTCCATCTGGCGCCAGAATTCGCTGAATGCCACATGGCAGGGGTGGCCGCTCTGACGCAGCGCGTCCATGGCCAGATAGTGGGTGCCGATGTGGACCGCGTGGTAATCATTGTCGTTGGGGAAGACACAAACCGCAGGCTTGTATTCCTCGATCAGCTTGACGATTACATTGACTTTCTCGGCCCAGGCCGCGGCATTGCCTTCGCGGGTCTTGAGGTTGACGTCCATCAAGCCGCCGGGGATGGTTTCGCGCAATTCAAAGCCGAGATATTCGCAGGCATTGGCCAGTTCGGCCCAGCGTTCGGGTTGGCGCTTGAGGCTGGAGCCTTGCGAGACCGCCACGTTAACCACTTTGAAGCCCGCTTCGCGCCCCAGCCGCAGGGGCAGCGCGCCAATAATGCATTCGTCGTCCGGGTGCGGCGCAAAAATCATCACCACCGGCGCGTTGGCGGCCGAGGTGTCGGCATGCGCTTGCAGGCCTTCGAGCGAGGAGAACAGCGGGGCATCTTTTTTTTGTAGCAAGGCGTCATGCGCCTTGACCAGGTCGAGATAAATTTCTCTCATTTTTGTATCCATCCTTGTTTCGTTTCCGGGACCTTTGTTCTGCCCGGAAGTATAGGCACGACGCCAGGACGGCGGCAACGAGTGCTGCGGCTCATCGGGCAGCGCGGGCATAATACGGCGGATAACAAACAACAAGTGAGCAACCGCATGTTCAAGTATTTTCGTGGTGCGCTGTGGGTGACTGTTATCGGCCTGACCCTGGCAGGCGTGATTGGCGGTACGGCTGGCTTATGGGCAGCCTTTAACCTGGCTTTGCTGGAAACCAGCCTCAGTTTTGATAACGCGGTGGTCAATGCCAGCATCCTGCGGCATTGGGATCCGCTCTGGCGCAAACGCTTTTTGATCTGGGGCATGCTGATCGCCGTGTTCGGTATGCGGGTGTTGTTTCCGCTGGTTATCGTGGCGGTGATTGCCCATGCACCGCCGCTGCCGGGTCCGTTTTCGTTGTGGGACTGGTATCAAAGCGGGCAATGGCCCGCGCGTGATGTGCTCTCGATGGCCATCGTAGCGCCCAAACGCTATGCCGATACGCTGCAATCCGCGCATATCGAAGTGATGGCGTTTGGCGGCACGTTTTTGCTGCAGGTGTTCTGGCATTTCTTTCTGAACCAGAACAAGGAGAGCCATTGGCTGCGGCCATTGGAACGCGCCATGCAGAAGCTGGGGCGGCTCGAAATGGCAGGGGCGGTGATGACCTTGCTGGGCTTGCTGGTACTGGCCGACACCCTGCCGGATGCAGAAGGTTTCCGCTTGTTGATTGCCGGGGTGTGGGGCCTGATTGCCTATATCGTGGTCAACGGCCTGAGCGCGCTGATGGGGCAGGAAGGCGGTGCCGTGCAAATGGGCTGGGCCGGCTTTCTGTATCTGGAAGTGCTGGACGCTTCGTTCTCGTTTGACGGCGTACTGGGCGCTTTTGCGCTGACCCGCAATATCTTTCTGATTGCGATTGGCCTGGGTATCGGCGCGATGTTTGTGCGCAGCTTTACGTTAATGCTGGTCGAAAAAGGCACGCTGTCTGAACTTCGTTATCTGGAACATGGCGCTTTCTGGGCCATAGGCGCGTTGGCAACCATCATGTTGTTGGCGCCCGTGGTTGAAGTGCCGGATGCGGCCACCGGCGGCATCGCCGCCGTGCTGATTGTGTTGGCCGCGCTGCATTCATGGCAGGCCAACCGCAGTGACCGCCAGCGTGGCATTGGCCCCACCGGCAGTGACCAGCAGGATCAGGCCTGACCGTGTACCCGACGCTGGCCGCGCGTGCGCCACATCGAATAGAGCACGCCGGCCAGTAGCAAACCAAACGTCACGCTCAGCGATAACAAGGCGGGCACTGCGATGCCCGCGTGGACCAGGCCGATCTTGGTGCCAATAAAGATCAGCACCAGCGCGAGCGCGTACTTCAGATATTCAAAGCGATGCACCATGCTGGCCAGGGCAAAGTACAGCGCACGCAGACCGAGGATGGCGAAAATATTTGAGGTGTACACCACAAACGGATCCTGCGTGATCGCAAAGATGGCCGGGATGCTGTCAACGGCAAAAACCAGATCCACCCCTTCGACCATCAGCAGCGCCAGCAACAAGGGCGTGGCCCAACGGCCGGATGCCAGGCCATGGGCTGCGCCGTCGACCACAAAATGATGATCGTAAAGCCGGTCAGTCAGGCGCAACCTGGCCTTGAGAAAGAGATACAGCTTGCTGTTATGGATGTTTTCTTCTTGCTCGCGCGCAAATAACATCCGAAAGCCGGTGACCAGCAAGAACAGGCCAAAGATCAACAAAATCCACGAGAACTCATGGACCAGCGTCGCGCCGACGCCGATCATGATGGCCCGCATCACCAGCGCGCCAAGGATGCCCCAGAACAAAACCCGATGCTGATGCAGGCGTGGAATGGCCAACTGGGTAAAAATCAGCGAAATCACAAACACGTTATCCATCGATAACGATTTTTCCACCAGAAAACCGGTGTAATAATCAAGGCCGTCCTTGGGACCACGGCTAAGCCAGATATACGCACCAAAGCCGAGCCCGGCGCAGATGTAGAACGCCGATAATTTCAGGCTCTCTGCGATGCCGATTTCGCGTTCCTTGCGATGCAGCACCCCCAGATCGAAGGCGAGTAAGGCCACGACCACCACGGCGAAAACGCCCCAACTTAACAGATCGGTCACCCGGTAAACCTCGCATGCTGATTGACTATTGTGTGTGATGCCACCGCGCTCTGACGGCGCGGTATGACGATGACTACGCCAGACTGATCTTTGCCGATGACAAGAGTTCAATGCTGATCGACAGCCACTGCCACCTGGATGCCCCCGAATTTGCCGCTGACCGTGCCGAAGTGGTGGCGCGCGCGCGTGCGGCGGGGGTCACGCAGTGGGTGGTACCGGCCGTCAGTGCGGAGACGTTCGGCACTACTTTAGCGATGCGGGAGTACCACGGGGCAGCGTTGGCGTTTGGTCTGCATCCGGTTTATGTGCATCTGCATCAAGACGCGCATCTGGTCGAGCTGGCGCAGTGGCTGCAGCGCGAGCAGCCGGTGGCCGTTGGAGAAATCGGCCTCGACTTGTTTGTGCCGGGGCTGGATGTGACCCGGCAGATTGAGCTGTTTGAAGCGCAGCTCAAACTGGCGCGCGATTTTGATTTGCCGGTGATCGTGCATATCCGGCGCTCGCAAGATCAAGTGCTGAAGTATTTGCGCAAATGGAAAGTCAAAGGCGGCATCGCCCACGCGTTTAATGGCAGCGAGCAACAGGCTGCAGAATTTATCAAGCTTGGTTTCAAACTGGGCTTTGGTGGCGCCATGACCTATAGCGGTTCGCAGCGGATACGCCGGTTGGCCGCCAATCTGCCGCTTGAAGCCATCGTGCTGGAAACCGACGCCCCCGATATCCCGCCCACCTGGCTGGACCGGCAGCGCAACGAGCCCGCCCAGATGCAGCGCTTTGCGGAGGTCCTGGCCGAATTGCGCGGCAGTACGGTGGCTGCGATTGCCGCCGCCACCGTGGCCAACACGCGTGCCGTGCTGGCGCTGCCCACAGCAAATTAAAGCGCGGCCTTAACGTCAGCCAGAGTCTGTGCCGCAATCCGGCGCGCACGTTGCGTGCCTTCCTGCAATACGCGTTGCACGCTGGCCAGATCTTGCGCCAACTGCTGGCGCCGCTCGCGCACCGGCTCCAGAAACCGCTGCACGCAATCTTCCAGATGATGCTTGATCACCACATCCGACAGCCCACCACGACGGTATTTGGATTTGAGATCGTCCAGAAAATGAATGTCGGTTTCAAACGCATCCATAAAGAAGAACACTTCGTTGTGCTCGACATCGCCGGGGGCAAAGCGGCTGGCGCGGCCCGGATCGGTGGCCAGCGCGTGGATGGCGGCGCTGATCTGATCCGGCGTGGCGCTCAGCGGCAGCTGGTGTGCCACCGAGTTCAGCGCGGTGGTGTTACGCGCATTGGCCGCCATGACCGGCGCGGCGGTGACCAGAATCTGGCTGCCCGCACGTTGGTTGATGTGCTGCACCAGGGCATTGCCACGTTGCACCAGCGCGGCCTGTGCCGGGCTGGCGGTCGGGATCAGCCGTGCTTGCAAGGCGGTGATCTCGGGAATGTGATGCGCGATCTGATCGTCGCCGGCCAGCACCTCGCTGCCCAGGCGTGCGTAGCAAGCAGCCAGTTCGGCCAGCTCCGGCATGTGCGAGCGGACGGCAATGGTGCTGCGCTGCGGATCAATGCCGATGGCCAGGTAGTCGAGGGCAATTTCTTGCGCGGCGCCTTCGTCGCTGTCTGTGCCATCACTGAGCAACAAGAATTGCTGGTGCTTTTCTTGATAAGCCAGGCGATGTCGCAGGGAGCGCACGTAATGACCGAGACCCAGCGCGCCGGTGGCGCGGTCGCCGGTCAACAAGGTCTGGTTCGGGGGAATTACGGTCATTTCGGTGCTCCTGGTTTTTAGTGGAAGCGCCGATTCGGGGAGGGGGGTACTAACAACAAAGCCGCCTGAATCGGCGGCTTCGTATGGATATGACAATACGCGTGGCCGCCTGGTTAGCGATACCACCAATAAAAGTTTGCAACGAACGATGCCGGTTGGCAGGACTTTTGCGTATTCATAGCGGGCACTATGGCCTGGCGAGGCCCACGCTGTAAAGCTCTTTTTTCTGTAGGTTTATGGATGACGCTGACCACACACCGGGCAAGCCGGGTCTTTGCGATAGCGCATTTCGCGCCACGACAGGTCGCGCGCATCCAGCAATTGCAGCCGTCCCACCAGCGTTTTGCCTATGCCGGTCAGCAGCTTGAGCGCCTCTGCCGCCTGCCCGGTGCCGATCATGCCGGTGAGCGGCGCGAACACCCCAAAGGTAGCGCAGGGGCTGTCATTGGCTTCGCCGTCTTCACCGAACAGGCAGTGATAGCAAGGGTTGGCAGCATCGCGTAGATCAAAAGTGGTCAGTTGCCCATCAAAGCGCACGGCAGCGCCCGATACCAGCGGCACCCCCGCCGCCACGCAAGCGCGATTGACGGCGTGGCGAGTCGCAAAGTTATCGCAACAATCGAGTACCACATCGGCCAGGCGCACTTGCTCGGCCAGCCGCTCGCCGGACATACGCTCCGGCAGCGCGACGATTTCGATATCCGCATTGATGGCTTGCAGGGTTTGCTGGGCTGACGCTGCCTTGTTGATGCCGATACGCGCGCTGGTATGCACGATCTGGCGTTGCAGATTGGTCAGATCAACCGCGTCGGCGTCGGCAATAACCAGGGTTCCGACGCCGGCTGCAGCGAGATAAAGCGCGGCAGGCGCGCCCAGTCCCCCGGCTCCGATCATCAAGACGCGGGCGTTGGCCAGGCGGGTCTGGCCCTCGATACCGAATTCGTCCAGCAAAATATGTCGGCTGTAACGCAGCAATTGCTGGTCGTTCAGATCAAGCTGCGGGGCAGGGCGGGCGGTGGCGGTCATAACGGCGGCTTGTACAAGCGCGCCGCAACGTTAGAGATAGCGGCGCAATTCTTCGGGAGTATCGTCGTGGTCCCCATGCGGATGGTGGTCCCACATCTGCACATACACATCGCGTGATTTGGTTGGATGCTCAGGCATGTGCATGTTATCGCGCTGTACATCTTCGGTGTAATAGACGATGGCGCGTTTGATCTTTTGCAAGATGCTGCCATCCAGATGAAATCCGTTTTGCTGTAACTGGGTTTCGAGCGCCTGCAGCGTGTGTTCCAGCACGTCGTAATGCACGCACACGCGGTGCTCGGCCGTACAGGGCTGTGCCACCACGCCGGGCAGTCGCCCCAAAACGCGGGCGGCTTGCACCGCCTGGTCGGCGGGCAAGGCAAAGAACACGATATCGTGCGTTTTAGCGCGTTCAACGGGCGTCGGCATAAGACCGTCCTCGGCTGCGGGTGGCGGTGCTCTGAGCTTAGACTTTTTGCGCGCGGATGGCTCCGCCTGATGGCATAAACGGCAAGAAAAAGCCCCGCTTGCGGCGGGGCTTTCGGTAGCACGGTGCAGCTTACTTTGCCGCAGAGATCGACGCCGTCGACGGTTTCGGTTTTGGCAGCTGTGTTTCTTTGTTCAGCAGCAGCTGTTGCACCTTCAGCACGTTGATGGCCTGTTGCAGTTGGTAATCCTGCTTGGAGACCAGCTCGCGCGGCGGCAGATCGTCGTCTGGCGTGCTGGCGTCCTGCCTGGCCGGCTTGGCTGCCGGTTTGGCCGGCGCCGCCTGGTTCAGCTTGACGGCCGGAACCAGATCCTTGTCTCTGGATTTGGCTGCCGGTTTGCTGGCGTCGTTCGGATTGTCCAGATGGTGTTCCAGATCGGCTTCATGCATCTCGAAGCCGGTGGCTTCGCGACCATTGACCGTAGCTTCTGCCACCTCGATGTCCGGCGTAATGCCCTTGGCCTGGATGGAACGACCATTCGGCGTAAAGTAACGCGCCGTGGTGATCTTGAGCGCGGAGGTCGCGTCGATCGGCAGAATGGTCTGCACCGAACCCTTACCGAAGGTTTGCGTCCCCACCACCAGCGCACGTTTGTGATCCTGCAGCGCGCCCGACACGATCTCGGAAGCCGAAGCCGTACCGCCGTTAACCAGCACCACGATCGGCACATTCTTCACGTCGGCTGGCGTGTTCTTGAAGTAATCAGCCTTGCTGTCGTCGCGCATATAGTTGCTGCGGTCGGCAGTCAGACGCACTTTGGAATCTGCGGTGCGGCCTTCGGTATACACCACCAGATCGCCTTGCGGCAAGAAGGCAGCAGACACGCCCACGGCCGAGTTGAGCAGACCGCCCGGATCGTTACGCAGATCAAGGATCAGGCCCTTCAGCGGCGCCTTGTTGTCTTTGTAAAGCTTGTTCAGTGCTTCAGCCAGATCTTCGGTGGTGCGTTCCTGGAACTGGGTAATGCGGATATAGCCGTAGCCAGGCTCAGCCAGTTGCGACTTGACGCTCTGCACCTTGATCACGGCACGCTTCATCGGCAGCACCAGCGGCTTGGTCTCACCCTTGCGCAGGATGGTCAGCGTTACCGTGGAACCGGCCTTGCCGCGCATCTTGGAGACCGCGTCATTCAGCGACATGCCCTGCACCTGGGTATCGTCGATCTTGACGATGTAGTCGCCGGGTTTGACCCCAGCCTTGAAGGCTGGCGTGTCTTCGATCGGGCTGACCACGCGCACCAGGCCGTCCTGCATATTCACTTCGATACCCAGACCGCCGAACTCGCCTTGCGTGTTCACCTGCAGATCTTTGTAGCCATCGGCATCCAGATAATCCGAGTGCGGATCAAGGCCGGAGACCATGCCTTTGATGGCGTTGGAAATCAGCTTTTTGTCGTCGACCGGCTCAACATAGCTTTGCTTGATCAGGCCAAATACAGTCGAGAAGGCACGCAATTCGTCCACCGGCAGCGGGTTGCTGGTGGTGGCTTCTTTATCGGCGACGGCGTTAAACGACAGGCTCAGGGCAACGCCCAGACCCGCGCCGGCCAACACCAGCGCAATTTTTTGCATCTTGCTTGCCGGCTTATGGCCCGGCTTTTTAAGACTGGACATTCCAGTTGCTCCAAATGTTTTGGTTATTACAGCTATCCAGCCCAGACGAGCGGGTCAAGGGGGCGGCCATGTTGGCGGATTTCGAAGTATACCCCCGAATCTCCCATGCCACCGCTGTTGCCACTGGTGGCGATGGCGTCCCCCGCTTGTACCTGATCACCAACGCGTTTGAGTACACTTTCGTTGGCAGCGTACAGACTCATATAGCCGCCACCGTGATCGATAATGATCAGATTTCCAAAGCCACGCAGCCAGTCGGCAAACACCACGCGACCGCTGGCCACCGCCTTCACCGGCAGGCCACTGTCGGCCTTGATGAACACCCCTTTCCAACTGGTGCCTTCCGCCCGTTGCGCGCCAAACTTGCCCATCACAGTGCCTTTGAGCGGCAAGCGCAACTTGCCGCGCAGGGCCGCAAACTGCTGGCCGGACTGACTGGAGTCGGGCTCGGCATCGTTCTGGCGCGTCACTTGCGGCTTGAGCTGCGTGCCCTCGTCAGTGTTGGCGGTTGCGGTCGGCGCTTCGGTCGGCGTCGGGGTGGGGTTCTTGTCATTGCTTGCTGCGGGTTGTTGCTTGCTGCCTGCCTGTCTGGCCGCGAGTTGTTGCTTGCGGCGTGCCGCTGCGGCTTCTTTGGCCTGGCGCTGGGCTTCGGCCTTTTTGCGCGCCGCGGCTTCGGCCAGACGTTTTTGTTCTTGCTGCTTGATGATGGCTTCAAGTCGCGTAATCAGGCTGCTCAGGCGTTTTTCGTCCGACTGCAGTTTGCCGATCTGATTGCGTTGCGATTCGATTTGTTGCGACAGCGTTTTGACCACGCGCTGTTTTTCTTCTTGCTGGTCCAGCAGCTCCGCCTTTTGTTGGGCTTTTTGCCGGGCAAGTTCCTGCAACGCTTCATTTTTCTCGCGAATTTGTGCGGCGAGGGTGTTCAGCTGGTCCAGCTGGGTTTGCAACTGGCGCGCCAGCTGTTGCTGCGCGGCCGCCAGATAGCGGTAGTAGGTCAGCTCACGGCTGGTTTGCGTCGGGTCTTGTCGTTCCAGCGCCAGGCGCCAGGCTTCGAGTTCGTGCGTTTGGTAGCGGCTTTTGAGCAAAGCGGCCAGCCGCGCCTGGCTGGTGCGGATATTGCTGCGCGTGGTGGCGACATCAATTTCAAGACGCGCCAGCTGCGCGCTGGTCAGCTCGCGTTGTTCAGATAAATCATTGAGCACGCGATTGGCATCCGAGATTGCGCTCTCGGACTGGCGCAAGGCGTCGGTGGCATCTTTGCGCTGCGATTCGTTATTGGCCAGATCATGCTTCAGCACATCGATCTGCCCGCGCAACTCGGTCAGCTCCTGCTTTTGCGCGGCGGTGTCGGGCACGGCTGGTGCCGCCAGGGCGAGATGCGCGCTGGCGGTGAGGGCAAGGCTCAGAATCAGGATAGGTCGGCTCGGCACGAGTCGGGGATGCGTTTCTATAGTCCAGGTTGTAGGCTACGTCCGGCGCCGCCCGGTGGCAGCGTGAACGCGGTTTCTGGTCCATGCGGACCGCGCCGACAAAGGTAACACGCCGTGCCCGCGCTGGGTATGGGGGCAAAATCGACCGGTGATCTTGCCAAACCCTACCGTGCATGCCTGATCACATGTGGCTTGATACAAATGGCGCTACACTGCGCCGAGCCTGCGGCAAGTTGTCAAATCTGAACACGTACGTGTTTTACCTTGTGTTGTTTACTAATCAGGGCGTTGGCAGCCGTTGCCACACGCAAATGGTCTGGTTAGTATCCACATCTGGCGGATGACCGGTCCAAGCGTTTATTCCGTTTCAGTAAACAGGGCGGCAACGCCCCGCACATTAGAAAACGAGGCAGATGGACAATCATTCCTACCTGATGACTGATGACCACATCAATCAGGCCTCCCGCGCGATGAAAGCGATGTCTCACCCGCTGCGGCTCAAGATCCTCTGTGTATTGGGTGATCGCGAAGTCAGTGTTCAAGACATCGTTGATCAAGTGGGCACGACTCAGTCGAATATTTCTCAACATCTGGCCTTGATGCGCGAGAAGGGCGTTTTGCGCACGCGTAAAGATGCCAACCGCGTCTATTACCGGGTGGGCGACATCCGCACGCTGGAAGTCATTGCCATGTTGCGGGATGTGTTTTGCGGGTTCTCCCGCTAAGCCTGTCCCGGCTCAGCACAAAATAAAAAAGCGGCGCATGCGCCGCTTTTTTCTCGTCCGATATTTGCCGCAACACTGCGCCGGCAGGCTGCGGCCCCGCTCCGCTTAACGCGCAGCCAGCAACGGTTTAAGCACTTTCTGCACCTCATCGGCCTTCATCGTGCCAAGTTGCTGTGCAGCGATATGGCCTTTGCGATCCAGAATCAGCGTAAACGGCAGGCCGCCCTGCACATTGCCCAGCGCCAGCATCATGTCCATGCCGTCGGCGTCGCCCAGCAAAACCGGATAAGTAACGCCGTATTGCTTGATGAACTGGCTGACGGCGGGCGCTTCATCGATGGCAACACCCACAAACTGCACGCTGTTGCCGTACTGCTTTTGCAATTTGACAAAGGCGGGCGTTTCTTCGCGGCACGGCGCGCACCAGGTGGCCCAGAAATTAAGCACGATAGGCTTGCCGATCCACTGCGACACTTTTTGCGGCTTGCCTTGCATATCTTTGAGCGGCTGGTCGAGTGCGGTGGCGGCAAAGCCATGTGCCGTCAGCAGCAGAGCCAGCATGGGCAACCATCGAGTCAGGCGCATCGTCGGCATTCCTTATTTTTTGGTGGTACCAAACAGCTCGTCTTTTTTGCTGCCGCTCTGGACCGCGTGCGAGGCGTTATCCGTGGGCAGTTTAAGCGTGACGGTTTGCGGCGGATAGCACACGCCCGCATCGGCGCAGCCTTGCATCTTGACCGTCAACGCGGTGCTGGATGGCCATGCCGTCTTGCTGGCCAGGCTCAGGTTGAACGGATGCGGATAAACTTCCATCTTGCCGAAATTAGGGTCGTTCTTGATCTTGCCGGCCGGGAAGGTACTGTCGAAGGCGGTGGCCGGATTGGCCGTTACCTTGATCCGGTCGTGATACAGGTAATAGCCCGGCGCGACGGTAAAGATCACGTTCAGATGGGTGGCATCAACCTGTTCGACGCTGGCTTTAAACGCCTCGGTGGGCGGCAGCAGGTCTTTCTGGTCAACGGCAAAAGCGGCGGTAGTAGCCAGCCCGCAGGCGGCAAACAGCAAAGTAGACAGCAGGCGCTGCACGTTCAGTTCTCCATGGCGTTGGCGGCCAGCCAGTGCAGATAGGGTGCGTGGCCAGCCACAACCGGTGTGGCGATGATTTCGGGTACATCGTACGGGTGTTGCGCGGCCAGCCAGTCTTGTAAGGCCGGATAGCGTGCGCGTGTGGTCTTGATCAGCAGCGGAACTTCCGTGGTCGTTTCGATTCTGTCTTGCCAGCGGTAGACTGACCGGACTTCTGGCAGCAGGTTCACGCAGGCGGCCAATCGGGCCGCCACAATGCCCTGCGCGAGGGTACTCGCCACTGCGGTGTCGGGGCAATTGCAAAACACCAGAAGGGCCGCATCTACCGCAGCCTGTTCATCGGAAAATTCCATGCCTTATCTCCTTCTTGGCCTGCTGGCCTGGCCTGTGCTCGAAATCGTGGTCATGATCATGGTGGCTCACGCGTTTGGCGTGGGCGTATTGCTGGCGTGGCTGGTGCTGGCCGCCATCCTTGGCGGCCTGATGTTACGCCATCACAAAATGGCTGTTGCCTGGTCGCTGTTCGAAGATTTACGCGCGGGTCGCGTCAAGACCAGCAGCTTGTTCTGGGTGGCGCGTTATTACATTGCGGCGGTCTTGCTGCTCTTGCCGGGCATTATTGGCGACCTGGTCGCGCTGGTGTTGTTGTTGCCGTGGCCGGGCGGTGGTCGCAACAAACCGGTGGGCCGCGGAGCGGTGCCGGATGGCGTGATCGAAGGCGATTATCGCCGGATTGAGCCCAAGGCCGGGCCGGATCGACAGATCGGCGAGTAAATACTTGATACAAAAAAAGGGGCACCCTCGGGTGCCCTTTTTGATGCATTCAAGCTGGCGCGCCGCGCTAGGCCATGATGCGGACGTATTGCAATATGGTCGGTTCCAGATCGGCCACCACCACATTAAGCAGCAACTGGATCAACAACACCAGGATCAGCGGCGAAATATCCACGCCGCCGATGGTGGGGATGATCTTGTGCAAGGTGCGCAAGAATGGCCCGGTCAGGCCCTGCATGATGGGCATCAGCGGGTTGTACGGCGACATCCATGACATCAGCGCCTGGATGACCGTCGCGGCAAACAGCAAATACAGCGACATCTTGGCCAGCTCAAGCACCGCCACGGCGATCAGCGCTGCAATCGACACTGCCGAGGTGAGCACCGGTGGCCACGGCGCGATCACCATCAGCAGCGTATGCATCAGCAAGGCCACCAGCCAGGCCAGCACGATGCTGGCGGTATCGTAGCGGCGGACGGCAGGCAGTACTTTGCGCAGGGGCAGCACTGCCCAGTTGGTGGTGGCCAGTACAAACTGGCCCAAGGGATGTTTGAACGAAATGCGACCGGCTTGCAGATAGAA
Source organism: Silvimonas sp. JCM 19000 (assembly GCF_054652575.1). Classification (NCBI taxonomy): domain Bacteria; kingdom Pseudomonadati; phylum Pseudomonadota; class Betaproteobacteria; order Neisseriales; family Chitinibacteraceae; genus Silvimonas; species Silvimonas sp. JCM 19000. The sequence goes on from NZ_BAAIHC010000003.1 coordinate 221,809, forward strand.
GCGAGTCAGCAACAGCAGAATAAAAAATTCTGCCAGGACGTGGATCAGATAGCTCAGCGCGTGATCAATCATGCGTGGCCTCGTTTATAGATCAGCATCGCGGCCCAGCTCTTCGCCCAGTTCGCGCGAACGGGCGGCGGCAGCGGCTGCGGCGGCGATGATGGTGGCACGCATCTGGCTGTTTTCAAAGGCGTTGATAGCGCGCTCGGTGGTGCCGCCTTTGGACGTTACTTTAACCCGCAAGGTGGCGGCATCGTCATCGCTTTCCAGCGCCAGTTTGACCGAGCCAGCCACGGTCTGATAAGCCAGCAAATGCGCGACTTCCGGGCTGAAACCCTGGGCACGCGCGGCGGCTTGCAGCGCTTCCATGAAATAAAACACATAAGCCGGGCCGCTCCCGGAAATCGCGGTCAGGCCATCGATCTGGGTTTCTTCGTCCAGCCACACGGTTTTGCCAATCGAGGTAAAAATGCGCTCGGTCAGTGCGCGATCTTCAGCGTCGACCTGTGGTGCGGCATACAGGCCCGACATGCCGGCCTGGACCAGCGCCGGCGTATTCGGCATCACGCGCACTATGCGTGAATAGCCATCCAGCCAGCGCGAAATGGTCTCGGCGCGCACGCCTGCAGCAATCGAAATCAGCAGCGGTTGGTCACCGTTAGCCAGTGTTGCCTGCACCACCGCGCGCAATTGCTGCGGCTTGACGGCAAAGATCAGCACATCGCTGGCCGGGCGCGGCGTGTCGGGCGCGCTGGTGGTCACCTGATATTGCGCTGCCAGTTGTTCGCGCCGGGTGGCGTCGGGTTCTACCACGTGCAGTTGATCAGCACTGAAACCTTGCTGCGTCATTCCGCCAATCAGGGCGCCGGCCATATTGCCGCCACCGATAAAGGTGATCTTCATGTTCTCGTTATATCCCGTCTTGACTGATGCATCGACTGATCGCGCTGGCGCGTCAGGGTTCCCGGGCTGGGGCAAGTGTCCGGCAATGCACCGGCGCCCGGTTTGCCGCGCCGCGCCTCGAAGTGCGCACAGGCCCGGCGCTCGCCCTTATGGTTTATGCGGCCATCAGCGTGTGTTTCAACATCGCGGTTACTGCGGCGTGCGGTGTATGGGGTGTTAGCGGCCGCTGGGTGCTGGCGATTATGCCGTCATTTTTGCAGGTCTTGCGCCAAATAATGCCGTGCCCACCCGCACAACGGTGGCACCGTGGGCAATGGCGAGTTCCAGATCCGCCGACATGCCCATCGACAAGGTGTCCAGTTGCAGACCCGCAGCATTGAGCTTTTTCAGCAACGCAGGCAATGCGGCAAACTGCGTAGCCAGCCGGGCGTGGTCCGGCGTCGGTTCCGGGATAGCCATCAACCCGCGTAATTGCAGACGCGGCAAGCGCGCCACGGCGTGGGCCAGCTCCAGCGCGGCGGCTGGCTCCACGCCCGATTTGCTGGCCTCGCCCGAGACATTGATCTGCACGCACACCTGCAATGGCGGCAATGCGGCCGGGCGTTGTTCGGACAAGCGCTCAGCGATGACCAGGCGATCGATGGTATGCACCCAATGTGCGCGCTCGGCCACCAACCGGGTTTTGTTACGTTGTAGCGGGCCGATGAAATGCCATTCCAGATCCGGGTGTTCGATCAGCGCCGCATGCTTCTCAACCAGCTCCTGCACATAGTTTTCGCCAAAGCTACGCTGGCCCAGGGCGTATTGTTCGGCCACATCGGCGGCGGAGAAGGTCTTGCTGACGGCCAGCAAGTGCACGCTGGCCGGATCGCGCTGCGCCGCGTGAGCCGCCTGGGCGATACGCTCGAGCACGGCGGCGCGAGCGGGGGCGAGAGAAGCAGTGGTCATATCGATATTCAATAAAGACGCGGCGTGGCCGCAAGATGAGCGCAATTATAAAAGCGCGGCGCGCCGTTGGGGATGCTCGCGGGTGATACTGCGCGGCGTGCTGGTCATGCCACACTCGCATCCGTCCGTAAGCGTAGCTTCGCGCCTTGTCGGTTGGGCAGTAGCCAGCGCAGCCAAAGTTACGCGATAGTGCCGCACATGAGCGCGGGCAATGCCAGCCGGGCGTGGCTTTGCCGACACAGCCGCGGCGTTGTGCGCCCGGTTGTGACGGCGCTGCTTTAGAATCGCGTCAGTCTGTTGCGCGCTGTATATATGTATCGCAAAGCGGTGCGCTGCCTTGCTTTGGCCGCTTGCGGCCTGTCTATTACTCTGGAGCCTGGTTTTTTCATGGAAATCTCGGAACTGCTCGCGTTTGCCGTCAAGAACAAGGCTTCTGACTTGCACCTGTCATCTGGCCTGCCGCCGATGATTCGCGTGCACGGCGATGTCCGCCGTATCAACCTGCCGCCGCTTGAACATAAAGACGTACACGATATGGTGTACGACATCATGAACGACGGTCAGCGCAAGGTGTACGAAGACACGCTGGAATGCGATTTCTCGTTTGAAATCCCCAACCTGGCGCGCTTCCGCGTGAATGCCTTTGTGCAGAACCGCGGTGCGGGCGCGGTGTTCCGGACCATTCCGTCCAAGGTTTTGACGCTGGAAGAACTGAACGCGCCGCGCGTGTTTCAGGATATTGCGCAGAATCCGCGCGGGCTGGTGCTGGTGACGGGCCCGACCGGTTCGGGCAAATCGACCACGCTGGCCGCGATGGTCAATTACATCAACGAAAACGACTACGGCCACATTCTGACCGTGGAAGATCCGATCGAATTTGTGCATCAGTCCAAAAAGTGTCTGATCAACCAGCGTGAAGTGGGCCCGCATACGCTGAGCTTCTCCAACGCGCTGCGTTCGGCGCTGCGGGAAGATCCGGACGTGGTGCTGGTAGGCGAAATGCGCGATCTGGAAACCATCCGCCTGGCGCTGACCGCGGCCGAAACGGGCCACCTGGTATTCGGCACGCTGCACACCAGTTCCGCCGCCAAGACCATCGACCGCGTGGTTGACGTATTCCCGGCCGCTGAAAAAGAAATGGTGCGCGCGATGTTGTCCGAATCGCTGCGGGCGGTGATTTCGCAGACGCTGATCAAGACCAAGGACGGCCAGGGCCGTGCCGCGGCGCATGAAATCATGATCGGCATTCCGGCCATTCGTAACCTGATCCGCGAAAACAAGATTGCGCAGATGTACTCGGCCATCCAGACCGGCCAGCAGTTTGGTATGCAGACGCTGGACCAGTCGCTGCAGGCGCTGGTGTCGCGCAACATCATCAGCAACGCCGAGGCGCGCACCAAGGCGGCCATGCCCGATAACTTCAAGGGCTAAGGGCACAGGCACGCAAATCGCCGGGCCGCCGCCTGGCGATTTTTGTCGTGCGGCGGTAGTGGACGCCAACACAGTATTCAATAATCAAAAGCAGCGCGACGTAGCGCGAACCGACCCCGACTGGAACAGCGATGGAAAAAGAACAATCCGCCAAATTCATGCAGGACTTGCTGCGGCATATGCGCGCCAAGGGTGCATCCGACTTGTTCATCACCGCTGATTTCCCGCCGGCCATGAAGATCGACGGCAAGGTCACGCCGGTGTCCAATCAGCTGCTGAGCGCACAACACACCAAAGAACTGGCCCGCGCGATCATGAATGACCGTCAGGCCGAAGACTTTGAAGCCACCAAAGAATGTAACTTCGCCATCAGCCCCGGCACGCTGGGGCGTTTTCGCGTCAATGCGTTTTTGCAGCAAGGCCGGGTGGGCATGGTGCTGCGGACCATCAACAGCCAGATTCCGCGGCTGGAAGACCTGGGCTTGCCGCCGGTGTTGAAAGACATCGCCATGACCAAACGCGGTCTGGTGATTTTTGTGGGCGGCACCGGTTCGGGCAAGTCGACCTCGCTGGCGGCGATGATAGGCCACCGCAACGAACACGCGCACGATCACATCATCACCATCGAAGACCCGATCGAATACGTGCATGAGCACCGCAAATCGATCATTACCCAGCGCGAAGTGGGTGTGGATACCGAAAGCTGGGGAGCGGCGCTGAAGAACACGCTGCGGCAAGCGCCGGATGTGATTCTGATTGGTGAAATCCGCGATCGCGACACCATGGATTACGCGATTGCCTTTGCCGAAACCGGCCACTTGTGTATGGCCACCTTGCACGCCAACTCGGCCAACCAGGCGCTGGACCGGATCATCAACTTCTTCCCGGAAGAACGGCGTGCGCAATTGCTGATGGATTTGTCGCTTAACCTGAAGGCGTTTGTGTCGCAGCGCCTGTTGCCGCATCGCTCGGGCAAAGGTCGGGTTGCGGCGGTGGAAGTGATGCTGAACTCGCCGCTGATTTCCGATCTGATCTTCAAGGGCGAAGTGCATGAGATCAAGGAACTGATGAAGAAATCGCGTGAGTTGGGCATGCAGACCTTCGATCAGTCGCTGTTTGATCTGTTTGAGGCCGGTCTGGTCAATTATGAAGACGCGCTGCGTAACGCCGATTCGGTGAACGATCTGCGCTTGCAGATCAAGCTGAATGGCTCGGATGCCCGTACCCGGGACGTGCTGTCCGGCATCGACCACCTCGATATCGTTTAAACCTGCGCCTTATTGCCGCGCTCGCTACAGTTCCACCGGCGGGCGCGGTGTCATGCCATGCGCCGCGGCGGCGCCGGGCAAAGCCTCATCCAGATAATCCAGAAAATGCCGCACCGCCGGCACCAGCCCGCGCCGGCTGGGGAACACCGCGTGCACATAGGCACGTGCTGGCGCCCAGTCCGGCAGTACCGGAATCAGCTGGCCGTTATTGAGCTCGGTCTGGCACAGATATTCCGGGATAAACATCGCGCCGATTCCTGCTACCGCCGCATATTTGAGCGTGACCATATCGTCGGCCACGTAACGCGGGTAGTGGATCAACTGATGTTCTTCGCCATGCGGGCCAATCAGATTCCAGGTGGCGCGACCGTCGGTGGCGTTCATGGCCAGCGTATCCAGCCAGCTGAGTTCCTCCGGCCGCGTCGGCTGGCCCTGGCGCGCCAGTTGGGCCGGGCTGGCGACCAGCGTGCCGCCAGTCATGCCTAATTGTTTGACCACCAGCGAAGCGGAGTCCTGCAGCGTAAAACGCACCCGCAGCGCCACATCCACGCCTTCTTCCAGCAAGTCGATAACGCGGTTGGTCACCTGCATATTCACGCGCACTTGCGGATAACGCGCCAGAAAGCCGGGAATGACTTCGCCGATCACCGTCTGGGCCAGCGTCACCGGTACCGTCATTTTGATGGTGCCGCGCGGGGCAGCATGCACGCGCTCGACCGCTTCAGCGGCGGCGTTGGCTTCGTCGCGTATCGCCTGGCAATGCCGGTAATACAGCTCGCCGATTTCGGTCAGCGCCAGTCGGCGTGTGGTGCGCTGGAGCAAGCGCACGCCCAGCCGCGCTTCCAGCTCTTGCAGCCGCCGCGACAAGCGGCTTTTGGGGATACCCAGAACGCGCCCGGCCGCGGCAAAGCCGCCGCGTTCGACTACTTCGGCAAAGTACAGCATGTCATTCAGATCTTGCATCGCACCTGCCCACACTACGATTGTCCTGTTGGTGGGACAATCTATCGCATTTTTGCTGTCTTATCACTGATTGATGCGCCAGGTAGAGTTCGCCCCATGCCACGAAGCACAGCGCCTCGCTCAGCGTGGTGCACAACTCATCAGGAGAACCATCATGAAACTGTTGCACATTGATTCCAGCGTTCTGGCCGACAACTCGGTATCGCGCAAACTGACCGCCAAAATTGTGGCCGAATGGCAAGCGGCTCATCCTGGCACTGAAGTCGCCTATCTGGATCTGGCCGTTGCTGCGCCGGGCCATCTCTCTGGTGAAATCCTCGGTGCCCGCTTTGTGCCGGCTGAAGGTCACAGCGCCGTGCAGAAAGAAGAAACCGCGTATACCGAAGCGCTGCTGGAACAATTCTTTGCCGCTGATGTGATTGTGGTGGGCGCCCCGATGTACAACTTCTCGGTGCCGAGCCAGCTCAAAGCCTGGATCGACCGCATTCTGCAAGCGGGCCGCACCTTCCGCTACGGCGCCAATGGTCCGGAAGGTCTGGCCGGTGGCAAAACCGTGATCATTGCTTCGACGCGTGGCGGCCCGTACTCCACCAGCGAAGTGATGCGCGCACGTGACCATCAGGAAGCGTATCTGAAGACCGTATTCGGCTTCGTCGGCATCACCGATGTGCGCATCGTGCGCGCCGAAGGCCTGAACATGGGCGAAGAAGCCAAAAATGCTGCGCTGGCTTCTGCCCACGCAGACATCGCGGCCTTGAATGCCTAAGCTTTACTAGCCGCATCCCAAAACGCCCGGCTGGTCCGGGCGTTTTTTATTGCCGCAAGCCACGCCGTAACCGATCAACCCAGCACAGGAAACGCATCATGCACGCGCTTGATCCCGTGGTACGCCAGCATTTGCAAGGGCAGGCACCGCAACGCCTGGCGCTGGCGGGCGCGGCAGGGTATGCGGTGGTGTATCTGTTTGAAGATTCGCAGAGTTGCCTCACTGTCGATGGCCTCGGTGGCGGTCGGGCGGCTCTGGCGCCGGGCGAATGGCTGTGTGCCCCGCGCGCGCAGGCCGAGTTGCAGCTGCAAGGCATCGGCAATCTGCATGTGCATGGCATTGTGCTGGCGCTGGAGTCCGCCCCGGTGCCGCGGCGCTTGTTCAGCAAGTGCGAAATTCCGGTGGCGATCGGGCCGGGATGGCGGGTGCGGATACTGGCGGGGGCGGCGTGCGGCAAAAGCGCGCCGTGTAGCGCTGCGCCCATCGCCATGTTTGATGTGTTTCTTGAAGCCGGCGCAATGCTGGATGATCCTGCCTTTGCTGGCTGCACGGTCGAAGTGTTGCAGGGCGGCCTGGCTATCGGTGCGCGCCAGCTCGCGAGCGGCAGCGTTAGTCATCTGGGGGCTGAACACACCGCCTTGCAGGCCACGCAACGCACCCATGTTCTGGTGACGCAAGGCCTGGCCGAGGCAGTTGCTTAGCCGCGCCGCCCACGCCATCCGCGTGTGCGCGCTAGCTACCGGGCAGCCTGGTACCGCGCACCGCCAGATATACCGCATAGAGCGAACTCGACGCGGTGATAAACAGGCGGTTGCGCTTGAGTCCACCAAAGCACAGATTGCTCGCCGTTTCTGGCAGACGAATCTTGCCCAGCAGCCTGCCTGCGGCCGAATAACAATGCACGCCATCGGCGGCGCTGCTCCAGACATTGCCCAGCTCATCAACCTTGATCCCATCCGGCATGCCAGGGCTGATCTCGGCCAGCACGCCCTGATCGCTTAATGTGCCGTGCTCGTCCAGACCAAAGCGGCGGATATGATGCGGTCCGTCGGCAAGGTGCGAGCCGCCGCTATCGGCCACGTACAGCAGGCGTTCATCGGGCGCAAAGGCCAGCCCGTTGGGTTTGACCATATCGGTGATCATGGCGTGCAAGCGGCCCCATGGGTCGATACGGAACACGTGGCAGCACGGCTGCTCGGGTGCGGCGCGCTCGCCTTCGTAGTCGGTCAAAATGCCGTAGTCGGGATCGCTAAACCAGATGCTGCCATCGCGTTGCACGACCACATCATTAGGCGAATTAAGGCGGCCGCCGCCAAAGTGCGAGACTAGTGTGGTCGTGCTGCCGTCATGTCCGGTGCAGGTAACGCGGCGGGCGCCGTGTTCGCAGGTGATGGTGCGGCCCTGCCCATCGCGCGCCCGGCCATTGGCAAAACCTGAGGGTTGCCGAAACACGCTCACCCCGACGCCTTCAATCCACCGCAGGATACGGTTTTCCGGGATGTCGCTGAACAACAGATATTGGCCATCGCCATACCACTGCGGGCCTTCGGCCCAGCGCGCGCCGCTGTAGAGGCAATCGATGCTGGCATGCGGCAGTACCAGTGCGCCGAAGGCCGGATCGATAATTTCATAACCCGTCATGGCTGGCGCTCGATAAAACGCGGCGCCAGCGTGAATTGCGCCTGCAGCACTTCGCCCGGCTCCAGCCAATGGCCACCCAGCGTGTCGGGTTGCACGCGCTGCAAATTGAGCCAATCAGTGCAATTGCTAACCGGTTCCATGCAGAAATGATCCAGAGCGGGCGGCACATACAGCACAAAGAAATCAAATGGCGCGTGGGCAGTCATGGTCAACGCGGCGCCATGCTGCGGCCACCGGACTTCGCTCTGGCGTTGCCAGCCGGTGAAGTTGTTATCAAGGTTGAGCTCATCAATCAGACAGCCCTGGCGCAACTGCGCCAGCAGCGGCGGGCTGCTCAGATGCGTGGGCATTAGCTCGGCATCGGATTGCCACATGCCGCTGACGTCGCTGCGCAACCAGGTGCGGGCGTCGCGCAAAAAATACGGATGATGGCCCAGACCAGCGGGCATGGCCACGCTGTCGCGGTTTTCCAGCGTCATGGTGATATGCAGCGCGTCATCCAGCTCAAAAAACTGGGTGGCCCGAAAATCAAACGGCCAGTCATCGCGTGCGTGGTCTAGCGTCAAGGTGGCGGTATTGCTGGTTTGCGCTGCCACTTGCCACGGCAGCCGCCAGCCCACGCCGTGCAGGGTATGCGGCGAATCAGGCATGTTGGCGCGCATCTGGATGGTCCGCGCGCGTGCGGGGGCGCGACCTTCCCGAATGCGATTGCAGAACGGCAGCAAAGGAAAACTGGCCATCCCCAGTGGATTGCCCTGCGCCAGGGCCGCCGCCGAGGCCGGGCGCAACCATTCAAAACTGGCGTCACCACGTTGGCTGAAATAACGCACGATGCTGCCGCCTATGCCCGGCGCAAGGATCAATGCATGCGGCCCGTGGGCCAGATGCAACAGGTCTGGGGACGTCTGGACCATGCTGGTTCTCTGTGGTTGGGGGCAAAGTGCCGTCAGTTTTGGCGCTAATATACCAATATTATTACTAATAAAGACGATTTATTTTAGTGCGCTATGAGCAATCGAGCGGAAAAAAAATGGCTGATCGCATATCATGCTGATCGACATGGCGCGCCCGCGTGCGCTGTTACATCGCAATCAGGAAGGACCGCATGAGCCGCACTTCGCGCAAGATGGAAAAACTGCCGCAACGGCGCCCCACCATGACCGACATCGCCAAGCTGGCCGGGGTGTCGCAATCGACGGTTTCGCTGGTGCTCAATAACAATTTGTCCGGCGCCAAACTATCGGGCAAAACGCGCGAAAAGGTTCTGCAGATTGCCAACGATCTGGGCTATCGCCTGACGCAGCGCACCACCGCCGCCCCGCGCCAGGGCCGCAATCTGATTGGTTATATTGTCGATTCAATTTCAACCAGCCCGCATCCGGTGGTCAGCGTGGATGGTGCGCGTGATGCGGCGTGGGAACACGATTGCGTGCTGTCGGTATTTGCCACGCGGGGGGATCCCGATGTCGAGGCCGCCATCCTGGCGCATCTGTTGGCAAACCCGGCGCTGGTGGGCGTGATTTATTCAACCATCTTTACCCGTAGTATCGAAGTGCCCACCGTGCTTAATCGCACGCCCACTGTGCTGCTCAACTGTTACAGCGAAGAACGTGCTTTTTCGCATGTTGAACCGGGCGAAGTGGGCGGGGGCCATACCGCGACCGAATATCTGATTAATGCCGGTCATACCCGTATCGGGTTTATCAATGGTGAGCCATGGATGGATGCGGCCAAAGATCGCTTTAAAGGCTATCGCACCGCCCTGGCCACGGCTGATCTTCCATTTGATCCGCGCCTGGTGCGGGATGGGGACTGGATGTCGGGTACCGGCTTTGAACAAACCTTGTCGCTGATGGCAGAGCCGCGGCCGCCCACTGCAATTTTCTGCGCCAACGACTTGATGGCGCTGGGCGCGCTGGAGGCGCTCAAGCAGTTGGGGCTCAAGGCGCCGGATGATGTTGCGATCATGGGCTACGATGATCAGGAAATCGCGCGCCATACGCACCCTCCGCTCACCACGGTGTTGTTGCCCAACTATGAAATGGGGCGCTGGGCGGTGGATACGCTGATTGCCGAAGCTGCGTCACCCGAAGATGCGGCCACGCAAGGGGCGCTGCGCAAGCGCCATATCAAGATGGAATGCCCGCTGGTGGTGCGGGAATCGGTAAGCCGTGCTGATAAAGATCAATAATATTTGACAAATATTATTAACCATCCAAGAATCACCTCGCTGTAGTCAAAAAACAAGAAGTACAAAAGTAACGACACTCTTTTGCGTAGTGGATGTTTACCCCGAGGAGATTTGTGATGCGAGTACGATCTGCAGTACTGGCCAGCCTGATTGCAACCTGCTGCGTGGCTGCTGCCACTGCCGCCGCGGATGGCCTGCCCAAACTACCCAAAAAAGCCGCCTACAAGGTTGGTTTTTCCCAGACTGAAAGTAACAACCCGTGGCGTATCGCCGAAACGCAGAGCATGAAGGACATCGCCAGCAAATGCGGCTGGACCCTGGTTAACACCGATGCCGCCAGCTCTGCGTCCAAACAAGTGGCCGATGTGCAAAGCATGATTGCGCAGAAAGTCGATCTGATCGTTTTGGCGCCGCGAGAAGAAAAACCGCTGGTCCCCGCCGTGATGGCGGCCAAGAAAGCCGGTATTCCGGTGATTGCGGTTGACCGTGACCTTGATCAAAGCGTGGCCAAACCAGGCCGCGATTACGTGACGTTTATCGGTTCCGACTTTGTCGACCAGGGCCATCGCGCCGCGGAATGGCTGATCAAGGCCACCGGCGGCAAGGCCAAAATCATTGAGCTGGAAGGCACCACCGGCGCTTCGCCCGCCAACAATCGCAAGAAGGGCTTTGACGAAACCGTCAAGAAACAGCCCGGCATGCAGATTATTGCCTCGCAAGACGGCGATTTTGCCCGCGATAAAGGCCGTCAGGTGCTCGAATCCTTGCTGCAAGCGCATCCGGACGTGACCGCGGTGTACGCCCACAACGATGAAATGGCCATGGGCGCCATCGCCGCGCTCGAAGCCGCGGGCAAAAAGCCGGGCAAAGACGTAATCGTGGTGTCGATTGACGGCACCAAAGATGCGCTGCAAGCCATCATCGACGGCAAGCTGGGCGCAACCGTGCAATCGAGCCCGTTCTTTGGCCCGATTTCTTGCAAGGTGGCGCAACGCTATGCGGCTGGCGAAAAGATCGAACCCTGGGTGAAGGTGAGCGATTTGTTCTTTGACAAGAGCAACGCACAAGCCAACCTGGCAAACGGTTTCTGATGATCAAGACGGGTCGCAGCGTGCTGCGGCCCGTTTTTTGATGGACTCCGGCCCGCGTGAACCGTCGCGCCGGATCTACGCAGAACCTTCGGTCGGAGCGGTCTCCGCTTCATCCTCTGTTATGGCCGCCCGGCGGCCATTTTTTTACCGGCGCGCCATGCGCCGGTGGTCGAGGAATACAGCCATGAATTCGCAAGCGTCCGCACCGCTGCTGCAAATGCGTGACATCACCAAGGCATTTTCCGGGGTGGCGGCATTAAAGAATGCGCGGTTGACGATCGGCCACGCCGAAGTCCATGCCCTGATCGGGCAGAACGGCGCCGGCAAATCCACCCTGATCAAAATCCTGACTGGCGCTTATAAGCGCGATAGCGGCGAAATCCGTTTTGCCGGCCAGGCCATCGATTTTTCTACACCGCTGCAGGCGCAACGCGGCGGTATCAGCACCATCTACCAGGAACTCAATCTGATCCCGCTGCGCTCAGTGGCCGAGAATATTTTTCTCGGCCGTGAGCCACGACGGCTGGGCCTGATTGACTGGCCCGCCATGTATCGCCAGGCCGAGGCCCTGCTCAGCAAACTGGGCATCGGCGCCGATGTGCGTTTGCCGCTGCATCTATGCAATACCGCTACCCAGCAAATGGTCGCGATTGCGCGGGCGGTGTCGCAGCAGGCGCAACTGGTGATCATGGATGAGCCGACCTCGTCGCTGGATGAGCAAGAGGTGGAAACGCTGTTTCGCGTTATTCGCCAACTGAAGGCCGATGGCGTCTCCGTCATTTTTGTCAGCCACCGGCTGGATGAGTTGTATGCGGTATGCGATCGCGTCACGGTGATGCGCGATGGCCAGACCGTGGCCGAAAAAGCCATGTCCGAGATGGACAAACTGCAACTGGTGACCACCATGCTGGGCCGCGAACTGGCCAGCAGCGTGGCACGCGCCGCCAGCGATAGCGCAAGCACTGACACGGGTCGCGCGGCCACCTTGCAACTGGATCAGCTCAAAAGCGGCTTACGCGTTAACGACGCCAGCTTCGCGGTGCATCCGGGCGAAATCGTCGGGCTGGCGGGTTTGCTCGGCGCCGGCCGGACCGAAACGGCGCGCTGCGTATTCGGCGCCAACAAGGTGGATGGCGGCCAGATGAAGCTGAAGGGCGAGACGGTGCGCTGGCAAAGCCCGGCCGACGCCATCGCGCAGGGCGTGGCCTATCTGTCGGAAGACCGCAAGATTGAAGGCATCATCCCCGAGATGTCGGTGGCGGAAAATCTGACGCTGGTGTTGCTGCCCAAGCTGGTCAAGCTGGGCGTGGTCAACCGCCAGGCGCAGCAGGAAATCGTGCAGAAATTTATCAGCCGCCTGCAAATCAAGACCTCCGGCCCGCAACAGAAAATCCGCGAGCTTTCGGGCGGCAATCAGCAAAAGGTGCTGCTGGCACGCTGGCTCTGTTCCAGGATTGATCTATTGATGCTGGACGAGCCTACGCGCGGTATCGACGTCGGTGCCAAGGCCGAGATCCTTAACCTGATCCGCGAACTGGCCGATGACGGCCTTGCCGTGCTGATGATTGCGTCCGAACTGGAAGAGCTGACCGCCTATGCCCAGCGCGTGGTGGTGCTGCGCGATGGTTATAGCGTGCGCGAACTGCAAGGCGGCGAGATCAGCGAAACCAACATCATGGCGGCGATGGCCAATGCCGGCCGCGCCACCGCAGAGGAGGGCGTGCAATGACGCTGACGCTGAAAACCCCGGGCCCGCGCAGTCTGCCCAAATGGGCCAAAGTGCCCTCGGGCGCGCTGTTGGGGCTGGTGCTGCTACTGCTGTTCAATTTGTGTTTTACCGACCACTTTTTGTCGCTGCAGACGCTCAATATCAATATGACCCAGGTCTCGACCATCGTGATTGTGGCGGTGGGCATGACCATGGTGATCGCTACCGGCGGCATCGATTTGTCGGTCGGCTCTTTGATGGCGATTTCGGGGGCGCTGGCGCCGCTGATTTTTGGCGCAAAGACCGGCCTGCTGGCGATCCCCGCCATCGGCATGATCGTTGCCATCGTGTTGCCGATATTGGCGGCCAGCATAGGCGGTGCGCTGAACGGCACGCTGGTGGCACGCTTTCGTATCCAGCCGATTGTGGCCACGCTGATCTTGTTTATCGCCGGGCGCGGCGTAGCGCAGGTGCTGACCAATGGCAATCTGCAAACCTTTAGCCATGCCGGATTCCGCTGGCTCGGTCTCGGCAAGGTGCTGGGCATACCCTTCCAGGTGTTGCTGATGCTGGCGATCGTGCTGCTGGCGGCGTGGGTAATGCGCTCGACGCTGTTTGGCCGCTATATCCTGGCCACCGGTGGCAACGAGCGCGCGGCGCGGCTGGCCGGAATTCCGGTGCAGCGCGTCAAGCTGGCGGTGTATGTGATCTGCGGCGCGCTGTCGGGCCTGGCGGGTTTGCTGGTGATTGCGATCAACTCGTCGGCCGACGCCAACCTGATCGGACTGGGCATCGAACTCGACGCCATCGCCGCCGTTGCAGTGGGTGGCACACTGCTGAGCGGGGGCCGCGCCCGCATCGTCGGCACCTTGGTGGGCGCGCTGATCATCCAGCTGGTGCGTTACACCTTGCTGGCCCACGGCGTGCCCGACGCGGCCGCGCTGGTGGTCAAAGCCGGCATTATCCTGGTCGCCGTATACCTGCAAAAGCGGGAGAACTGAGATGTCTGAATCCATACCGATGAACGCAGGCCATCTGGCACAAGCGCTGGCCGCGCCGATCGCGCGCAAACGCAGCCGCTGGCATTTGCTGCGTACCCAGGGCGTGCTGGTGGCGCTGGTGTTGCTAATCATTTTTGGCGCCACGCGCTACGACAACTTTCTGGGCGCGTATAACGTGCTGTCCCTGCTGCGCTACAACAGCATGTTCGGGCTGATCGCCGTGGGCATGGCATTTGTAATCATGACGGGCGGTATCGATTTGTCGGTGGGCACAACGGCGGCGCTGGCGAGTGTGATTTCAGCCTTGCTGAGCGCGCATGGCGTGGCCTTACCGCTGGCCGCCGGTGTCGGTGCGGGCGCGCTGATAGGCTTGATCAACGGCCTGGTCATTACCCGACTGAAAATCCTGCCTTTTATCGTGACGCTGTGCACGTTTCTGGCGGCACACGGGCTGGCGCTGCTATTTGCGGGCAACCAGTCGGTGTCGGTGTCATGGGACAGCGGGTTCACCGAAATCGGCCAGGGGGATTTTCTGGGCTTTCCGATTCCTGCATGGTTGGGGGTGCTTGCCTTTGTCTGTGGCGCCTTGCTGCTTAACTTCAGCGCCTTTGGTCGCACCGTGCTGGCCATCGGCGGCAACGAAGAAGCCGCGCGCCTGATGGGCTTGCCGGTGGATCGGGTCAAGTTTCTCACTTACTTGATGAGCGGGGCGTTGGCAGGGCTGGCGGGGGTGATCCTGGCCTCGCAATTTGGCGCGGGCCAACCCAACGAGGGCAACGGCTGGGAATTGTTCGCCATCGCCGCGGTGGTGGTGGGCGGCACGCGCCTGACCGGTGGCGAAGGCTCAATTGGCTCTACCTTGTCGGGCGTGCTGCTGCTGGGGCTGATCTTTAACATCCTTAACTTTGAAAATGGCAAAGGCGTGATCAGCCTGTCGGCCTATTGGCAATCGGTGATCCGTGGCGTGTTTTTGCTGATTGTGGTGCTGCTGCAAGCGCGGCTGGCCCAGAAGGAACACGAGGCGGGTGGCTGACGCGGCCGCGCTGACAGCAACGCCCTCCGGCACAGACTGCGGAGGGCGTTTTTGTTTCGGATGTATCTGATCTGGATCAAGCTCTCAAAATTCGGTGGCGATCAGGCTGTTGACCTCGAAAGGCCGCGCTGCGCAAGATGCAATTCCTGGAATGCAATGCGGAGTCGGGCCATGCAAGTTAAACAATGGGGTGATCAGTTGGTTGTGTGCGTACCGGAAAGCATTGTGGATGCATTGAAATTGAGCGAAGGCGACGAGGTTGAAGTGGAGATCGCCCGCGCAAATGGGACCGAAGCGCGCTCTGCGGCCGAGGTGGCGCGCGCTCTGGCCCAACTGCGTTCTCTGCGCGGTTTGCTTCCTGCGGATTATGTGTTTGACCGAGAGGAGGCAAATTCGCGTGGCCAAGGTTTTTCTTGATAGCAACGTTGTGCTTTACGCTCTACTGGATGGCGGCAGCAAAGCGGACCGCGCAGAGGAATTACTGCGGGAAGATCCGCAAATCAGCGTGCAGGTTTTGAACGAGGTAAGCAATGTGCTGCGTAGAAAGAACAAGCAACGCTGGCCGGAAATTGACTTCGCAATCGATGCCATCAAAAGGATCTGCACGATTCACCCCCTGACCGTCGCTACGCATGATCAAGGGCGTGCGGCCGCGGCCAGGTACGGCTTCGCGATTTATGACGCGATGATAGTCGGGTCTGCGCTTGCGGCGGGATGTGACACCTTGTACTCGGAAGACCTGCAGGCCGGGCTCGAGATTTACGGTCAGTTGCGCATCGTGAATCCCTTCGTTCAAGAAGGGACCGGTATAAAAAATACGTCGCCGCCTGGCTATCCCTTGTAAGCAAAGTCCCTGATAACACGTTATAATCGACGGCTTTTCTATCGTCTTTCCAGCGATGAACCTGCTCGTACTCGGCGTCAATCACGAAACCGCACCGCTTGCTGTGCGGGAGCGGCTTGCGTTCTCGCCAGACGAACTGCAGGCCGCTTTGCCTGGCCTGATCGCCCAACCAGGCGTGTCTGAAGCCGCCATTATCTCCACCTGTAATCGCACCGAACTGTATTGCAACGCCCGTGATATGCGCGCATTGCTGGACTGGTTTGCGCAGAGCCGTGGCCGCAAGGCCGACGAAGTGGGCCAGTATCTGTATGTCCACAGCGGCGAAGCCGCGGCGCGGCATACTTTTCGCGTGGCGGCCGGGCTGGATTCCATGGTGTTGGGCGAAACCCAGATTCTGGGCCAGATGAAAGACGCGGAACGGCTGGCGCGCGAAAGCGGCAGCATGGGCGTGTTGCTCAACGGCCTGTTCCAGCGCGCCTTTCAGGTGGCCAAAGATGTGCGCAGTCATACCCGCATCGGTTCGGCCTCGGTCTCTATGGCGGCCGCGGGTGTACGGCTGGCCGAGCGGATTTTTCCCAAGGTGGCGGACTGTAGCGTCTTGTTTGTGGGCGCGGGCGAGATGATCGAACTCTGCGCCACCCACTTCTGTGCGCAGAAGCCGCGCAAAGTCGCGGTGGCCAACCGGACGCTGGAGCGCGGGCAGAAGCTGGCGGCTGAGCACGGTGGCGAAGCAATGCTGCTGACCGAGTTGTCCGAGCGCCTGCACGAATTCGACATCATCGTCACCTCGACCGCCTCGCCCTTGCCCGTCATCGGCAAAGGCATGATCGAGCGTGCCATCAAGCTGCGCAAACGCCGCCCGCTGTTTATTGTCGATCTGGCGGTGCCGCGTGATGTTGAGCCCGAAGCCGCAGCCCTGGCCGACGTCTATCTATATACCGTTGATGATTTGCACGAAGTCGTGCGTCAGGGCGTGCAATCGCGCCAGGGCGAAGTGGTCGCGGCCGAAGGCCTGATCGCTGAACATGTCGATGAATTTGCGCACTGGTTGACCAGCCGTGAGCTGGTGCCCACCATCCGCGATCTGCGCGACCACGCCGAACGTACCGCCCGCAATGAACTGGCGCGGGCACGCAAACGTCTGGCGGCGGGAGACGATCCGGAAGACGTACTTGAAAAGCTGACCGCACAATTGTCGGCTAAATTTCTGCACGCGCCGCTAGCTTCGTTGAATGCCGCAACCGGCAACGAGCAAGCCGCGCTGGTAGCCGCCACCCGCCGTCTTTTCCGCCTGCACGACGAGGAATAGCCTTGATGTCCCACTTTCAGACCGCCCGTTGGCAACAGGGCGCGTTTGAGGTCGACACCGACCCTGCGCGCCTTGATTTTGATACCGCTTATGACTTTATTGGCCGCCAGTCTTATTGGGCGGCCGGCATGCCGGTGGAAACCTTCCGCCGCTCGGTGGTAGGCGCGCTGTGCTTTGGCGTGTATGAGGGCGAGCGCATGGTCGGCTTTGCCCGCGTGATCAGTGACGGCGCCACCATCGCCTATCTGGGCGACGTGTTTATTGATACTGAATACCGTGGTCGGGGCCTGTCGAAGTGGTTGCTTGCTTGCATCCACGCGCACCCCGATCTGCAATCCTTGCGGCGCTGGATGTTGTTCACCGCCGATGCCCACGGCCTGTACCAGCAATTTGGCTGGACAGCCGCGGCCCGTCCCGAGCGCTATCTGGAACGGCTTAACCCGGACGTCTACAAACAATGAAACCTTCTATTGCCGCGCGCCTGGCGCAACTGGCGGATCGCCTCGAAGAAGTGGGGGCGCTGCTCGCCACGGAAGAAGCCACGCGCGACATGAACCAATATCGCAAGCTCACGCGCGAACACGCCGAGCTGGAGCCGGTGGTTGCGCTGTATACGCAGTTTCGCCAGGCCGAGTCCGATATTGCGACAGCCCAGGAGTTGCTGTCCGATCCCGATATGAAGGCATTGGCTGAAGAAGAACTGGCCGACGGCAAGGCGCGCATCGAGGCGCTGGAAATCGAGTTGCAGAAAGCGCTGCTGCCCAAGGATCCCAACGACGAGCGCAATATTTTTCTGGAAATCCGCGCGGGCACGGGGGGCGATGAATCGGCGCTGTTTGCCGCTGATTTGTTCCGCATGTACAGCCGCTTTGCCGAGCGCAATCGCTGGCAAGTCGAAATCATGTCGGCCAGCGAATCGGATCTGGGCGGCTACAAAGAAGTCATTGCGCGCGTGGTGGGCTTCGGCGCCTATTCGCGGCTTAAATTTGAATCAGGCGGCCATCGCGTGCAGCGCGTGCCCGCGACCGAAACCCAAGGCCGCATCCATACCTCGGCGTGTACCGTAGCGGTGATGCCGGAGGCGGACGAAGCCGAAGAAATCAATATCAATCCGTCTGAATTGCGCATCGATACCTTCCGCGCTTCGGGCGCGGGTGGCCAGCACATCAACAAAACCGACTCGGCCGTCCGCGTGACGCACTTGCCGACCGGCATTGTGGTGGAGTGTCAGGATGATCGCAGCCAGCACAAGAACAAGGCGCGCGCGCTGGCAGTGCTGGCCGCGCGGATCAAGGATGTGCAGGACCGCGAACGCCACGCCAAAGAGGCGGCCACGCGTAAAAGTCTGGTGGGCAGCGGCGATCGCAGCGAGCGCATCCGCACCTACAACTTTCCGCAAGGCCGCATGACGGATCACCGTATCAATCTGACCTTGTACAAGCTGGACGCCATCATGGATGGCGATCTGGAAGAACTGACTCAGGCGCTGGTTAACGAACAGCAGGCCGAATTGCTGGCCCAGTTGGGCGAATAAAGCAGCGCGCTATTCAAACCAGTCGGGGTGCTGTGCCTCGACCTGGGTGAGCGTTTGGGTGAGCTGACCCAGATGCTCGGCAATGGCTGTGCTGGCGGCATCGGCATCGTGATTGCGCAAGGCAGTCAGAATCTGCTGGTGCTGCTCCAGCAGCTCTTGCATCGGCGAAATATGATCCAGCGTCAGATAACGTACGCGATCCATATGCGCCTTCAGTTGCTCGATGTTTTCCCATGCTTTGGCGCAGTCGATGCTGGTGGCCAGCGCGGCATGGAACGCATCGTCCAGCGCCAGGAACTGCGGCATGTCTTTGCGGCTGCAGGCTAGCGCCTGCAGCTCCAGGTTGTGCGCCAGCCAGTTTAGTGTTTCCGGACTGATGCGTGCGGCGGCCTGGCGGATGACGGCAATCTCGATGGCTTCGCGAATAAAGCGGGCGTCGAGCACTTCTTTGGCCGAAATCTTGCGCACAAAGGTGCCGCGCTGCGGCAGCACGCGAACCAGGCCGGCTTCGCCCAGTTTGATAAATGATTCACGTACCGGTTGGCGCGAGACCTCAAACATGGTCGAGACATCGGTTTCTGATAACGGCGTGCCAGGCGGCAACGTGCAATTGATGATCGCGCTGCGCAGCGCTTTGAACACGCGCTGATTGACCGGCAAGTAATCGTCGTCGGGCGAGCTGGATTGAACCAGAGAGGGCGGCAAGGCCAGGGTTTTGCGGGGACTGGGCATGAATGATCTAAAAGGTGAACGGCCAGGTCGGATGACCTGGCCGCTTTTAATATCAGAATCATTGGCAGTGTATGCCCGGCCGCGTCTTTGCTACAAGCTGGCTGAGTTCAACTCGGCCACCTGCGGCGTGCGCGGGCCACGTGGCTCACGCAAGGCAAACAGCACCCACAGTGCCCCCGTTGCAGCCACCACGCCCGCCAGCACAAATGCGCTGTCAAACTTGCCGGTGTTCTGCACGATCATGCCGGTGACGATGGGGCCGATGATGCCCGAGATGCTGCCCACCAGATGCACGCAGCCGCTGACCCCGCCCACGCGCGCCGGATGCACCACGTCCTGGATGATGGCCCAGTAAATCGAACCGGTGATGTACAGAAAGAACACCGATACCGACATCATTGCCACCGCCGGCACCACGCTGGCGATCGTGCCCGCCAGCGCCACGCACACCGCGGCGACGCCAAGGCAAGTACTCAAAACGATCTTGCGCGATAACAGCGATTTGCCGGTCAAGCGCAAGATCACATCCGAAATCACGCCGCCCAGCGCCAGACCGATAAACCCGACCACCCACGGAATCACAGTGACCAGGCTCATCTGTTTGATATTCAGACCGTGTGCCAGCATCAGATAGCTGGGAAACCAGGTCAGGAAGAAAAACAGGATGTAGTTGTAGCAGAAGAAGGCGAAGGCAGTGGCCATGATGACCGGCTGTTTGATGTAGTGCAGCAGCCCGTCGCTAGCCGATGTGACCTGCGGTGCGGCAGGATCGCTGGCTTTCAGGCTTTCGATCAGTTCGCGTTCTTTGGCAGTAACGCGTGTGCTGTCCGCTGGCTTGTTGGCCACCAACAGAAACCAGACTACGGCCCAGACCAGACCGATGGCGCAGATCACTACAAACGCCTGCCGCCAGCCCAGGCTGACTGCCAGCATGCCGACGATGGGCCCGGCCACCGCGCCACCCAGCGGTGAACCGGCGCTGAGTATGCCCATGGCCGTCGCCGCCTGGCGCCGGGGGAACCAGCCATTAATCATCTTGTTGGCCGAGCTGCAGATCGGGCCTTCGGCCATACCGAACAGCACGCGCAGGATCAGCATTGAATAAAAGCCGGTAGCCACTGCGGTCAAGCCGCAGAACAGCGACCAGAAAATAACCGCTAGCCCCATCACCACTTTGGGTCCGTAGCGATCAACAGCCAACCCGCCGATGAAATTGAACACAGCGTAGCCAAAGAAAAAGCTGCCCAGAATCACACCAAACTGCTGTGCGTTCAAATGCAGATCTTGCTCGATCAGAGGCACGGTCAGCGAGAGCGCCACCCGGTCCAGATAGTTGATCATGTAAACCAGTAACAGCAGAAATACCAAGGTCCAGCGCAGATTCTTGATCATGTCGCGTCCGTCCGAGAGGGGTGGAGAGTCGTATTCCAGCGGACTCGCAGCGGGTACTTCGCCCGCTGCTTGATGTGGCCAAGCCATGGAGCGGTCAGAAGCGCAAAACCACCTTGCAGCAGGCCGCGGCATCGTGTTCAAACAGGTGCAATCCGCGCTCCACTTCGGCTAGATCAAAAGCGTGGGTGATCAAAGTGCCCGGCTGCACCAGCCCACGCTGAAACCAGCTGATGACTTCCGGAAAGCGCGCGCTGTTGAGCCGGGAGGTAAAGATGGAAAGCTCTTTGCTGGTCAGTGATTGCTGCGTGACGCTGCTGGGTTCAGCGGAAAAGCCCATCAGCCCGATGCGGCCGGCGGGCGACGCCAGCAAAGCGGCTTCTTGCAGAATCGAGGGATGGCAGGCGGCATCCGCGATCAAAGTGGGGCGTATCTGCAAACGCGCCAGTTCTTCGGGCAGCGGGGTAACACTGCTGTCGATCAGGATGTCGGCGCCGCTGGCCTTAGCCAGTTTGAGCCGGCTGGGCAGCCGATCTGCCACGATGACTTGCTTGACGCCATAAACGCCTTTCAAAGCCTGGATCATGGTCAAACCCATAGGCCCGGCACCGTAGACCAAGGCGATATCGTCGGGTACTGGCTTGAGATGGCCGCATAGATTGGCGGCGATTGTAAACGGCTCGATCATGGGCGCGATGTCATCGCCGATGCAGTCCGGCAACAGGTAGGCATTGCGAGAGGGGGCAATCGCGTATTCGCTAAAGCCACCGTCCAGATGCACCCCGATTACTTGCAGCGTGGTGCAGACATTGGGCTTGCCTATAGAGCAGGGATAGCAATGGCCGCAACTCACCACCGGATCGACCGCGACACGGCTGCCAATGCGGGCGCTGTCCACGCCTTGGCCCACCGCATCAATCACGCCGCTGAATTCGTGTCCGATCACGCGGGGGTAGCGCGCAAACGGATTGTTGCCATGAAAAATATGCACATCCGAGCCGCAGATGCCCGCCGCCACGACTCTGACGCGTACCTCGCCCGGGCCGGGCTGGGGCTGTTCGCGCTCGGCAATCCGCAGCACGCCGGGTTTCTCGATCACGACTGATTTCATTGCTGTTCTCCTGGGTGTGTAAGCGATGAGCAGATGGATTTACCAACTGGCCAGCGTGCCGTCTTCGAGGCGGGCCACCGGCAAATAGGCGGGTTCATAGGGATAGCGCGCGGCCAGCTTTTCATCGATTTCAACGCCCAGACCGGGCGCGTCGCCGGGGTGCATATAACCGTCTTCAAAGCGCCAGGCATGCGGGAATACTTCGAGCATCTGCGCGGAATAACCCATGTATTCCTGCATGCCGAAGTTGGGCGCCCACAGATCGAAATGCAGCGCCGCGCCCATGCACACCGGGGACAGGTCGGACGGGCCGTGGCTGCCGGTACGCACCTGGTACAGCGCCGCCAGGTCGGCTATCCGGCGCAGATGGGTGATGCCGCCCGCGTGGGTGACCGTGGTGCGGATGTAATCAATGAGCTGTTCTTCAATCAGCTGTTTGCAATCCCAGATGCTGTTAAATACTTCGCCGACCGCGAGCGGCGTGGTGGTGTGCTGGCGGATCAGCCGGAAGGCCGCTTGATCCTCGGCGGGGGTGGGGTCTTCCAGCCAGAACAGGCTGTAGGGTTCGAGTGCTTTGCCCAGGCGTGCGGCTTCGATGGGCGTGAGTCGGTGGTGCACGTCGTGCAACAAATGCTCATCAAAGCCAAAGCGATTGCGTACCGCTTCAAACAGCTTGGGCACGTAGTTCAGATATTTTTCGGACGACCAGCATTGTTCTTCCGGCCAGCCTTTGGTTGCGGGTTCGTAGGCGGCGTCTTTGCTTTTGGCCACGCCATACACCGATTTCATGCCGGGGATACCGCATTGCACACGGATGGCTTTGTAACCGGCCGCCTGTTTGGCCGCGTACTGGTCCAGGGTTTCTTCGATATCGCGACCGTTGGCATGCGTATAGACGATGACGCCTTCCCGCGATGCGCCGCCGAGCAACTGATACAGCGGCAGATTGGCCACCTTGCCTTTGATATCCCACAAGGCCATATCCACCGCCGCAATGGCCGACATGGTTACCGGGCCGCGGCGCCAGTACGCCCCCTTGTACAAGTACTGCCAGATGTCTTCGATGCGGGACGGATCGCGCCCGATCAGCAGCGGGCAGATATGGTCTTTCAGGTAACTGGCCACCGCCAGTTCGCGGCCGTTGAGGGTGGCATCCCCGATGCCGTCGGGGCCGGAATCGGTACGGATTTTGAGCGTGACAAAATTGCGGCCCGGGCATGTGACGATGACGTCGGCGTGGGTGATTTTCACAGCGCTTCTCCTTGGCTTTTGAACGATGGAACCGTTAACTTGTGATGCGAAACATACTACCATACAAGAATGTTTTCAAAGTTTGTCGCAGGTTTTCTTGATCCATCACCTATGGAGCATCGCAATGAACGTTCGCACCGCTACACCCGCCCGCCTTGATCGCCAGCAACTGGCGCGCCTTGGGGCGCATACCCTTGGCCACTGGAGCGCGCCGCCGGGAATAGGCATCGTCCATCTCGGCGTGGGCAATTTTCATCGCGCGCATCAAGCCTTGTTGACCGAGGCGGCAATGCATGCGGCGGGCGGCGACTGGGCCATATGCGGCGTCAATCTGCTTGATGACACGGCCATGCAGAACGCGCTGGCGCCACAAGACAATCTGTACAGCGTGTTGGTGCGCGACCGTAACGGCGAGCAGGCGGTGGTGGTGCAGTCCATACGCGAAATACTGGTTTTGCCGCGCGAGCCCGCGGCGGTGATGGCACGGCTGCGCGATCCGGCCACGCGCATCGTGTCGCTGACGGTCACCGAAAAAGGCTATTGCTACGATCCGCGCAGCGGGGGCCTCGATCTGACGCACCCGGCGGTGCAGCACGATCTGACGCATCCACACGCGCCGCGCAGCGTGCCGGGCTTGCTGGTGGCGGCCTTGCGTGCCCGGCGTGAGCAGCCGTTTACGGTGATGTCATGCGACAACCTGGCGCACAACGGCCGGGTGCTGCGGCAGGTGGTGATCGATCTTGCGGCGCAATCCGATCCGGAACTGGCGGACTGGATAGCCCGCGAGGTGTGCTTTCCGTGCACCATGGTTGATCGCATCGCGCCCGCAACCACCGATGAGGACCGGGCTGCCGCCACGCGCGCCCTGGGCGTGCTCGACGCCTGGCCGGTGCCGTGCGAGCGCTTCTACCAATGGGTAATCGAAGACCGCTTTGCTTGCGGCCGTCCAGCGTGGGAGCGCGTCGGCGCCACGCTCACCGACGACGTTATCCCCTATGAGCTGGCCAAGCTGCGCATGCTGAACGGCACACATTCCACCATCGCGTATTTATCGCTGCTGGCGGGTTACACCACGGTGGATGAGGCGATTGCGGTGCCGCTGTTCTACGCCTTTATCCGCCGCATGATGACCGAAGAAATTGCGCCCACTTTGCACATGCCCGCCGATTTCGACGTACTGGCCTATCGCGACGAATTGCTGGAGCGGTATGCCAACCCCTCGCTAAAACACCGGACGGCGCAAATCTCGATGGATGGCAGCCTGAAGTTGCCGCCGCGTTTGCTGGGCACCCTGCAGGAAAGGCTGGCCGCTGGCCTGCCCGTGCGACGCCATGTGCTGGCGGTGGCGGCGTGGATGCGCTGCCTGTGGGGCATAGACGATAACGGCAAGCGCTTTGAGCTGAGCGATCCGATGGCATCGCGCCTGTTGCATATCGCCGCGACGTGCACCAACGCGCCCGACCAACTGGTGGTGGGTTTGCTCAGTGTGAGCGAAATTTTTCCGCCGCAGCTGGCGCAATCGGCACAGCTGCGCGTCGATCTGCTGCAAGCGTTGCTGGCGCTGGAGGGCGGTGCGCAACGCGCCATTGAGGACCTGGCCTGACGCCGCATGCCGTAGTGTGGCCTGCCAGATATTTGGCCTGGCGGGCCACTCGGCCAGACCCGCGCGCAGGGCGGTCCGCGCAAATTCATATATAATCGCGTGCTTTGCTGGAAGGGTGGTGCATGCACGTTTTTTATGAAGAAGAGGGTGGCTTCAAGGTCGCTACGGTCAAGGAATCGCAAACGGCGAGCCTGATGGTGGAAGACGTGCGCGGTAAGCGCAGCAAGGTGAAAGCCGCCAACGTGCTGCTGCGCTTTGAACGTCCGGGCCTCGATACCATCATGGTGGAAGCCGAAAAACTGGCCGCCGACATCGATATCGACTTGCTGTGGGAAAGCTGCGGCGAGCACGAGTTCGGCTTTGAAGAACTCGCCGCCGAGTACTTTGGCGCCAACCCGAACGCGCAATCGCAAATTGCCGTGGTGCTGCGCATCGTCGCCTTCCCGATGTATTTCTACAAAAAGGGTCGTGGCCGCTACAAAGCCGCGCCTGCCGAGAACGTCAAGGCGGCGTTGGCCGGGCTGGAGCGCAAACAGCGCGAAGCCGCGCAAATGGCCGAATGGCAGGCCGAACTGGTCGCCGGCAACATCCCCGAGGTGTTTGTGCCGCAACTGAACAAGTTGCTACATCGCCCGGACAAAAATTCTCTTGAATACAAAGCGATCGCCGCCGCCGCTGATGCCCAGCACATCGCGCCGCTGCGTTTGCTGCAAAACGTTGGCGCTATTCCCGACGTGGCCGACTATTTTCTGCAGGGTTTCCTGATGGAAACCTTCCCCAAAGGCCGCGAAGCGCAAATGGCGGGCGAGATTGTCATGCCGGATGATCTGCCGATTGCCGATGTGCAGGCGTTCTCGATCGATGACGTCACCACCACCGAAATCGACGATGCGCTCAGCCTTAAAAAACTGCCCAATGGCAACTGGCAAGTCGGCATCCATATTGCCGCGCCCGCGCTCGGCATCCTGCCCGGCACGCCACTGGATAAAGAAGTGTTTGATCGCCTGTCGACCGTGTATTTTCCCGGCGACAAGATCACCATGCTGCCCGACGCCGCGGTGGATGTGTTCACGCTGAAAGAAGGCTCGGCGCGCCCGGCCTTGTCGATGTACCTGGAGGTTTCTCCCGGCTACGACATCCTGTCGCATCGCTCGAAAGTCGAGCGCGTGCCGGTGGTGGCCAACCTGCGCCATGACCAGATCGAAGCACACTTCAACGAAGAAACCGCCGGTCAGCAAGATGGCCCCGATTTTCCGTGGAAGACCGAACTGACTTTCTTGTGGCGCATGGCCGGTGAAATGGAAGGCCGTCGCGGTCGTTCCGATCCGCCGCCAGGCCCGCCGCGGGTGGATTACAGCTTTTATGTAGATGTGCTGGAAAACGGCGAAAAACGCGTGCGCATCCTGCCGCGTAAACGCGGTTCGCCCATGGACAAACTGGTGGCCGAGATGATGATCCTGGTCAACAGCCAATGGGGCAAGGATTTGAAAGAAGCCGAAGTCGCCGCCATCTATCGCGTACAGAACAACGGCCGCGTCCGCATGACCACGCAACCTGGCCCGCACGTGGGTCTGGGCGTTGAGTTCTATGCCTGGTCGTCGTCGCCGTTGCGCCGTGCCGTAGACTTTATCAACCAGCAGCAGTTGATTGCGATGATCAATGGCAGCACGCCACGATTCCAGCGCAACGACGCCGAATTGTTTGCCGCGATTGGTGCGTTTGACGAGGCTTATGCCGCGTACGCCGATTTCCAGGACAAGATGGAACGCTACTGGTGTTTGCGTTATCTGGAACAAGAAAACAAAAACGAGTTTTCGGCCATGGTGATCAAGGAAAATCTGGTGCGCGTTGACGGCATGCCGTTGATGTTGCGTGTGCCTGGCTTGCCCGAATTGCCAGCAGGGACGTCTGTGGCGCTGCAACGCCTGAAGACCGACTGGCTGGAACTGGGCCTCGATTGCCGTCTCGCCACGATCTGAACGCAGGATAGCCATCATGCAAGCTAAACGTCCGTTAAACCGCTACCTGCCGATCCGCTTTGCCAATGGCGAGCAGATCCGGCAGTTTTCCAAGCCCTGCGTGCGTTGCGGCACCATGCTCAACGCGCGCGATATGGTCGGTGTGGCGCGCATGCTGGACGACAGCCTGGCCATCGCCGCCAAAGCGCATTGCCCCAAGTGCGGCGAAACCTTTGGCGTTGCTTGCCGCGTGGATAACCAGAAGCGTGTATCGCGCGTGGTGTTTCCGGCGCTTTTATTCAGCTGGTTTCTGCGCAATATGCCGCTGCAAGCCAATGAGCGCGAGCCTTCGGACGAAGCGCGCATGGATGATGCCACCCCGGTGGCCGCAGCGCCTGCCCCCGCGCCGCAACCGCAGCCCAAGAGCGTGGTCCGGGCCGAAGAATCGGTCGGTAGCTATCGCGGCAAGGTCATCCCGGCGTGGGTGGAGGTCGATGGCCGCCAGCTGCGCTTTGATCGTATTTCGCTTAACTCCAGCTTCAGTTCGGAAGAGTTTTTGCTGGATGAGTTTCTGGTCTATCGCGGCTGATCCTGCGCTAGATCTTTTGCCGATGCCCCGCGCCGCTGTCATCCCCCACGGCCGCCGCATCAGAATCGGAACCTTGCTGGAAGACTGTTCATGAACCGTACCATGCTCAAATCCAAGATTCATCGCGTCACGGCTACTCATGCCGAGCTGCATTACGAAGGCTCGTGCGCCATCGATGAAGACTTGCTCGAAGCGGCTAATATCCGCGAATTTGAAGAAGTGCATATCTGGAACATCAACAACGGTGCGCGTTTTTCCACGTACGCCATCAAAGGCGCGCGCGGTTCGGGCGTGATCTCGTTGAATGGCTCGGCGGCACGCCAGGCGCAAGTGGGCGATTTGCTGATCATTGCCACGTTTGCCCAATACAACGAAACCGAACTGGCCACGCACCATCCGGCGCTGGTGTATGCCGACGCCGAGAACAAGATCGCGCGTATCGGCCACGCCATTCCGACCCAGGAATAAGCGGCACGCAGCCAGATACTGCAAACAGAAAAACGGCCCCGGCGGCCGTTTTTTTATGGCGCTGTGACTTTTGCACATTCCGCCCGTGGGCGTACTATCACGCCTCTTTGTTCAGTCCCCCACAAGGCTCCGCTTATGTCCTCCGCCACTCAGGTCAAAGATTATTTGCTGTCGTTGCAGCAGAACATTGTTGCCACGCTCGAGAATCTGGATGGCCACAGCTTCCGGCTGGACCAGTGGCAGCGCGAAGAAGGCGGCGGCGGTATTTCGCGCCTGGTGGAAGAGGGCGGGGTGATCGAGCGCGGCGGAGTCAATTTTTCGCACGTGCTGGGCAAAACCCTGCCACCCAGCGCAACAGCGCATCGACCTGAGTTGGCCGGTCGCGCATGGGAAGCCATGGGCGTGTCCCTCGTCATCCATCCACGCAATCCCTATGTACCCACGGTGCATATGAATGTGCGGCTGTTCCGCGCCTACGCCGAAGGCCATGACGACGTGTTCTGGTTTGGTGGCGGCATGGATCTGACGCCGTACTACGGCTTTGAAGAAGATGCCGTGCACTTCCACCAGACCTGTCATGACGCGGTTCAGCCGTTCGGCGACAAGTACTACCCCGAATTCAAAGCCTGGTGTGATCGCTATTTCTTTCTTAAACACCGCAATGAGCCACGCGGCATCGGTGGTCTGTTCTTTGATGATCTGAGCGAGTTGGGCTTTGACGGTGGCTTTGCCTTTATCAAGGCGGTGGGTGATGCGTTTCTGCAGGCCTATGTACCTATCCTTGAGCGCCGTCGCGAATATCAATACGGCGAGCGTGAGCGCGATTGGCAAGCGTATCGGCGTGGTCGCTATGTCGAGTTCAATCTGGTCTGGGATCGCGGCACGCTGTTCGGGCTGCAATCGGGTGGACGCACCGAATCGATCCTGATGTCGATGCCGCCGATTGTTAAATGGCGCTATGACTGGCACGCGCCAGCCGGATCGCCCGAGGCGCGATTGCACACTGATTTTCTGATCGGCAAAGACTGGCTGGGCAAGGCACCCGCCTGAGCATGCGCCCCGGCCAGCGCGCTGCAAGCCGCGCCCAGCCTGTTTAAAACGCGTTCTGGCGTTTTGTAGTTGCATCCGCGCAATTACAAGCTAAACGGCAGCGCGGCGCAAAAGCTTGCTATTCGGGCTTTTCCGGATGGTCCGGCAATTTTTGCACCGGTTTATGACGTCTTTTTGAAATTTCGCCTCTGTTTGGGGCGAAAAATCTGGCAATATGGTTGCCATTTTCTGCATTGCGTAATACCCCTACGTAACGCACCTTAGCGCCGGCTACCCCGCCGGCCATGTTGACGCCTGATACGTACGATCCGCATCGGCTGCTCGACCCCCGCAGTGAGTCGCTAACAAAACTGTTCTGGCCAGGCGCCGGACAGAAAAAAATCTGGCCGCAGCGCAGAACCATTCTGTTAGCGGCGCTTGCACCATGTAGATGTGAACCGACCAGGTCAACGCAACGTTGGCCTTTTTTGACCTGCGCGCCGAGAGGCGCTTAGCCAGAAGGAAGACCGTGATGGATCACGTGATGCCCCAGCCACAGGGGATGTACGATCCCGCACACGAGCACGACGCCTGTGGCGTCGGCTTTGTCGCCCACATGAAGGGCCAGAAGAGCCATTCGATCGTCGAACAAGGGTTGTTGATACTCAAGAACCTGGATCACCGTGGTGCGGTCGGTGCCGACCCGCTGCAAGGTGACGGCGCCGGCATTCTGATCCAGATTCCAGACGCACTCTACCGTGAAGAAATGGCCGCGCAAGGCGTGGCGCTGCCGCCTGCGGGCGAGTATGGCGTCGGCATGATTTTCCTGCCGCAAGAAGCCGCCTCACGGGCAGCGTGTCAGGAAGAAATCGAGCGCGCCGTGCGTGCCGAAGGCCAGGTGGTGTTGGGCTGGCGTGATGTGCCGTCCAACCGCGATATGCCGATGTCGCCTACCGTGCGCGCCAAAGAGCCGGTCATTCGCCAGATTTTTGTTGGCCGCGGCGCCGATGTGCTGGTGACCGACGCGCTGGAACGCAAGCTGTACATCATCCGCAAATCGTCCAGCCACGCCATTCGCCGCCTCAAGCTCAAGCACGGCCACGAATTCTATGTGCCGTCGTTCTCGGCGCGCACGGTTAACTACAAGGGCCTGCTGCTGGCTGATCAGGTCGGTGTTTACTACGCCGATCTGGCCGATGCCCGCTGTGTGTCCGCGTTGGCGCTGGTGCACCAACGCTTCTCCACCAACACCTTCCCGACGTGGGATCTGGCGCATCCGTTCCGCATGATTGCCCACAACGGTGAAATCAACACCGTGCGCGGCAACGTCAACTGGATTAGCGCGCGTGAAAAAGCCATCAGCTCGCCCATCCTGGGCAAGAGCCTCGAAAAAGTCTGGCCGCTGATTTATCCGGGCCAGTCTGATTCCGCATCGTTTGATAACGCGCTCGAACTGCTGGTGATGGGCGGCTATACGCTGGCCCAGGCCGTGATGATGATGATTCCGGAAGCGTGGGAAAAGCACACGCTGATGGACGAAAATCGTCGCGCCTTCTACGAATACCACGCCGCCATGATGGAACCGTGGGATGGCCCGGCCGCCGTCGCGTTTACCGATGGCCGCCAGATTGGCGCCACACTGGACCGTAACGGCCTGCGCCCCGCGCGCTATCTGGTCACCAACGATGATCTGGTGGTGATGGCGTCCGAATCGGGCGTGTTGCCGATCGCGGAAAGCCGCATCAACAAGAAATGGCGTCTGCAGCCAGGCAAGATGTTCCTGATCGATCTGGAACAAGGCCGCATCATCGACGACCAGGAAATCAAGAACACGCTGGCCAACGCCCGTCCGTACAAGGAATGGGTGGGCAAGATCCGTATCAAGCTGGACGAAGTCCAGACCGCGACCGAGATCCCGCAAGCGCCCTGTTCCACTATCCTCGATTGCCAGCAAGCCTTTGGTTACACGCAAGAAGACGTCAAGTTCATCCTTGAGCCGATGGCGCGCCTGGGCGAAGAAGGCACGGGTTCGATGGGTAACGATGCCGCGCTGCCGGTGCTGTCGAGCAAGGCCAAGCCGCTGTATTCGTACTTCAAGCAGCTGTTTGCGCAGGTCACCAACCCGCCGATCGACCCGATCCGCGAAGACCTGGTGATGTCGCTGGTGTCGTTTATCGGCCCCAAGCCCAACCTGCTGGACCCGAGCGATATCAACCCGCCGATCCGTCTGGAAGTGTCGCAGCCGGTGCTGGCCGAACACGATATCGAGAAGATCCGTCATATCGAGAAATACACCGGCAACAAATTCCGTTCGCACGAACTGGACATCTGTTACCCCGCTGCCTGGGGTTCGGACGGCATCGAAGCGCGCCTGGCCTCGCTGGCGGCCGAAGCCGAAGACGCGGTCAAGGGTGGCGCCAACATCCTGATCATCAGCGACCGCAAGATGGACCGTAACCACGTTGCGATCCCGGCGCTGCTGGCCACGTCGCACGTGCATTTAAGCCTGGTGCAACAAGGCCTGCGCACCAGCACCGGCCTGGTGGTGGAAACCGGTTCGGCGCGCGAGACGCATCACTTTGCCTTGCTGGGCGGCTTTGGCGCGGAAGCGGTATACCCGTACCTGGCGATGGCCACGCTGGCCGATATGGCCAAGGGCGATGCCGAGCTGGCCACCAAGTACCAGAAAAACTTTATCAAGGCCGTGGGTAAAGGCTTGATGAAGGTGATGTCCAAGATGGGCATCTCCACCTATATGTCGTACACCGGCGCGCAGATTTTTGAAGCCGTGGGCCTGCAAAAGAGCCTGGTCGACAAGTACTTCTCCGGTACGCCCACCAAGGTCGAAGGCCTGGGCCTGTTTGAAGTGGCGGCTGAGACCTTCAAGCTGCACACCTCGGCGTTCTCGGCTGATCCGGTGTTGGTTAACGCGCTGGAAGCGGGTGGCGAATACGCCTTCCGTATCCGCGGCGAAGAACACATGTGGACGCCCGATTCGATCGCCAAGCTGCAACACGCCACGCGCGCCAACAAGTACGACACGTACAAGGAATACGCGCGTCTGATCAACGACCAGACCAAGCGCCAGCTTACGCTGCGCGGCCTGTTCGAGATCAAGCCGGTGGGCGAACCGGTGCCGCTGGAAGAAGTGGAATCGGCCAAGGAAATCGTCAAGCGCTTTGCCACGGGCGCGATGTCGCTCGGTTCGATTTCGACCGAAGCGCACACCACGCTGGCCATCGCCATGAACCGGATCGGCGGCAAGTCGAACACCGGTGAAGGCGGCGAAGATGCACGCCGCTTTATTCCGCTGAAGCAAGGCGAAAAGCTGTCCGAAGTGATCGGCAAAGGCCGGATCGAGCGCGACTACACCTTCCAGGAAGGCGATAGCCTGCGTTCGGCGATCAAACAGGTGGCCTCAGGCCGCTTTGGTGTGACCGCCGAATACCTGGTCAACGCCGATCAGATCCAGATCAAGATGGCCCAGGGCGCCAAGCCGGGCGAAGGCGGCCAGCTGCCGGGTCACAAGGTCAGCGAATATATCGGCTACCTGCGTCACTCGGTACCGGGCGTGGGCCTGATCTCGCCACCGCCGCACCATGACATCTATTCGATCGAAGATCTGGCACAACTGATCCACGATCTGAAGAACGTCAACCGCAAGGCATCGATCTCGGTCAAGCTGGTTTCCGAAATCGGCATCGGCACGGTAGCGGCCGGTGTCGCCAAAGCCAAGGCCGACCATATCGTCGTGGCCGGTCATGACGGCGGTACCGGCGCTTCGCCGCTGTCGTCGATCAAGCATGCGGGCACGTCATGGGAACTCGGCCTGGCCGAAACCCAGCAAACGCTGGTGCTGAACCGCCTGCGTAGCCGTGTGCGCGTTCAGGTGGATGGCCAGATGAAGACCGGCCGCGATGTCGTCATTGGCGCGTTGCTGGGTGCGGATGAATTCGGCTTTGCCACCGCACCGCTGGTGGTGGAAGGCTGCATCATGATGCGCAAATGCCATCTGAACACCTGCCCGGTGGGCGTGGCCACGCAAGACCCGGTGCTGCGTCAGCGCTTTAGCGGCCAGCCCGAGCACGTGGTTAACTTCTTCTTCTTTATTGCGGAAGAAGTGCGCGAACTGATGGCTCAACTGGGCGTACGCAAGTTTGACGAACTGATCGGCCGCGCCGATCTGCTCGACAAGCGCGCAGGCGTGGAACACTGGAAAGCTGCTGGTCTCGACTTCAGCAATGTGTTCTATCAACCGGCCGTGCCGGCGGAAGTGCCGCGTCTGCATACCGACGTGCAAGATCACTCGCTGGAAAAAGCGCTGGACAACCAACTGGTTGAACGCGCCCAGGCTGCCATCGAACACGGCGAAAAAGTCCGCATTGAACTGCCGGTTAAGAACATCAACCGTACCGTCGGCGCCATGCTCTCGGGCGCGGTGGCCAGCCGTTATGGCAACAAGGGCCTGCCCGATGACACCATCCATGTGGCGCTGACCGGTACCGCTGGCCAGAGCTTCGGCGCCTTCCTGGCGCGCGGTGTCACGCTCAGCCTGACTGGCGAAGGCAACGATTACGTCGGCAAAGGCTTGTCCGGCGGCCGTATCGTGATCCGTCCTTCGGCTGACTTCAGCGGCTTTACCGCCGACAACATCATCAGTGGCAACACCGTGCTGTACGGCGCGACTGAGGGTGAAGCCTTCCTGGCGGGCGTGGGCGGCGAACGCTTCTGCGTACGCAACTCCGGCGCGACCGCGGTGGTGGAAGGCGTGGGCGACCACGGCTGCGAATACATGACGGGTGGCACGGTGGTGGTATTGGGTCGCACCGGCCGCAACTTTGCGGCAGGGATGTCGGGCGGTATCGCTTACGTCTACGACATCGATGGCGATTTTGCTGATCGTTGCAATATGGCGCAGGTGGCCCTCGAAAGCGTGCTGCCGGCCAATGAGCAAGTCGACGCCGATGCGCTGCACCGCGGCCAGACCGATGACGCGCAACTGAAAGCGCTGATCGAACAGCACCACGCACTTACCGGCAGCCCGCGCGCCGCTGAACTGCTGGCGGACTGGACCAACGCGCGTAGCCGCTTTGTCAAAGTGTTCCCGAACGAATATCGCCGTGCGCTGAAAGACCTGGCGGCTGCGCCGGTTGCGCAGCAGAAGGAGATTGCATAAATGGGTAAGCCCACTGGTTTTATGGAATTCGACCGCGTTAGCGAAAGCTACGCACCGGTGGCCGAGCGCGTCACCAACTACCGCGAATTCGTGCTGCGTCTGACCGATCAAGCGGCCAGCACGCAGGGCGCGCGGTGTATGGATTGCGGCATTCCGTTCTGCAATAACGGCTGCCCGGTTAACAACATCATCCCGGACTGGAACGACCTGGTGTATCGCGGCAACTGGCAAGAAGCGTTGCAAGTGCTGCATTCCACCAACAACTTCCCCGAATTTACCGGCCGCATCTGCCCGGCCCCGTGTGAAGCGGCCTGTACCCTCGGCATCAATGCCGACCCGGTCGGCATCAAGTCGATCGAGCGTTACATCGTCGACAAGGGTTGGGAACACAACTGGATCGCGCCGCAAATCGCTCGCGTTAAAACCGGTCGTACTGTTGCCATTATTGGCTCCGGCCCGGCGGGCATGGCGGCGGCGCAACAACTGGCGCGCGCTGGCCATTCGGTCACGGTGTTCGAGAAGAATGATCGCGTGGGCGGCCTGCTGCGTTATGGCATCCCCGACTTCAAGCTGGAAAAATCCACCATCGACCGTCGGATGACGCAGATGGAAGCCGAAGGCGTGGTGTTCCGCACCCGCACGCTGGTGGCGGCCGATGGCAAGTTGCCAGCTGGCATCACCAACGACGCCATCACCGTCATCAGCCCGGACCAGCTCAAGGCTGAATTCGACGCCGTATTGCTGACCGGTGGTTCTGAAGTGCCGCGCGATCTGCCGGTGCCGGGGCGCGAATTGCAGGGCGTGCATTACGCGCTGGAATTCCTGATTCCGCAGAACAAGGAAGTGGCTGGCGACCAGCCCAACCCGATCAATGCCGGTGGCAAGCACGTAGTGGTGATTGGCGGTGGCGATACCGGTTCGGATTGCGTCGGCACCTCCAATCGGCATGGCGCGGTTGCGGTCACGCAGCTGGAAGTGATGCCGATGCCGCCCGAGCAAGAAGACAAGCCGCTGGTGTGGCCGTACTGGCCGCTCAAGCTGCGTACTTCCAGCAGCCACGAAGAAGGCGTCGAGCGCGATTTCTCGGTGATGACCAAAGAGTTCATCGGCGAAAACGGCAAGCTGACCGCGATCAAATGCGTGCGTCTGGAATGGCAAGGCGGCAAGCCGGTGGAAGTTGCGGGCTCGGAATTCGAGATCAAGGCGGATCTGGTATTCCTGGCGATGGGCTTTACCAATCCGATCGCTAGCGTGCTGGAAGGCTTTGGCGTGGAGCGGGATGGCCGTGGCAATGCCAAAGCCAGCACGGACGGCGAGGGTTGCTATGCCACTAATGTCGGCAAAGTGTTTGCGGCGGGGGATGTGCGCCGTGGGCAGTCGCTGGTGGTCTGGGCAATCCGCGAAGGGCGTCAGGCGGCGCGTGAAGTGGATGCGTTTTTGATGGGTAGCTCGCTGCTGCCCCGTTAAAACGCGACCGCGTCTGATATTGCAAAGGGACTCCAGCTTAGGCTGGGGTCTTTTTTTTTGCGCGGATGCGGTTGAACTGGCTGGAGTACGCGGTAAGCATCGCATTTGCGGCCAGCGACGTATTGCTTTGATTTTCTACCCAAGGCGCCATGCTGACGATGTTGGATAGCCAGCACCCACCGCTCGCACAGGCTTTTCGCTCATGGAGCGAGGGTGTTGCATGCGCCGGCGGGCCTTTGCCGGGATGTTAATCGTCAGCTTTCAAAGTGGTCAGCGTGTAACTGATACAAAATTGTACGTTTTGAACCACTCTGCTTACAAAAAAGTTGGAAAAGTTCCGCTTATTTGCTCAAATCCCTACGCGCGATTTTGCCGGGGGCTTACCGGGGCGCGGGCTGAACAAATAAATCCAATAAATTTGAGTGGGATGACGACGATGAACGTGTTGTTACAAAGGCTGTCGGGGCTCGCCCTGATGATGGCGTTGGCCGCATGCGGCGGCGGCGGGGGGGGCAGCAGCAGCGATGCCGCGCCAGCAAAATCAGCCATCAGTGTGTCGCCCGCCAGCGTGAGCATGACCTTGCAGGCGGGTGCGGTGGGCACCGCGCTGGTTGACGCAACGGTCACCGACCAGGACGCGTTCAAGAACGTCACTTCCACCATTTTTGCCGAACTGGTCGATAGCCAACAGGTGCTGGATACGTCGATCCCGTTGATGCAGAAAGATGCGCTGCATTACACGGCAACCATACACACCCGCACCGGGCTGGCTACTGGTCATTACACCGGTAATTTCCAGCTTCACTTATGCGTCGACCTGGCTTGTCATAGCGAAATTGATGCGCCGTTAAGCATTCCCTACGACATTACAGTTACGGCTGCCGGTGCCAATGCAGGTAGCACGCCGACCACGCCGACACCCACTTTAACGCCGACGCCTACCCCAACCCCGACGCCCAGCGCCACGGTATTCGGCACCTCAGGCTTTAACGCCACGCCGCGTTCCAGTACCACGGTGAGCTTTACGCTTGGGGGTGCCCGTCCGGCCGATCTTGCCATCGACGTCAACACCGGCCTGGGCTGGAGCGCCAGCACGCCCGATAGCTGGCTGTTGGTGCACGCTGCCGCCACCGGTTCCGGCTCCTTCGGCGTGACCTTTAATCCCGACGGCCTTACTGCGGGCACATATACCGGCAGTGTGGTGCTGACTGCTCTGGATGGTGAAGTGCTGCAGATTCCGGTGGTGCTCAAGATCAGCGGCACGACGACGAGCACGACCAGCAACAATGGGACCGGCCAGGCCAGCGCGGTATTCGTGCCCGCGCTGCGCTTGTCGCAACAGGCCGTGGTCTTTAGCAATTCGGCCGCAGCCGGCCCTGTGTATCTGAATAAAACGATCCAGGTCAGCAGCAATGATGCCGTCAGCCACCCGTGGACGGCGCGTTCGTCGACTGGATGGCTTTCGGTGACCGCCAGCGGTAATAGCGGCGCCGCCAACAGCCTGGGCCTGACCGTAAATACCTCGGTGGTGAATGCGGATACGGTTTACACCGCCACGGTGCAGGTCAGTTCCAGCGATGCTGGCGTAACGCCAGCGACCTTGCGCGTTTCGTATATCAAGTACGGCATGGCCCGGGCCCCGGTCATTACGATCAGCCAGCCCTATCAGCACATCGTGGCTGATCCGCTGCGCCCCTATGTGTACGTCAACAACAACGGCAGCGTCATTACTGCTTACGATGTCCGCACTGGCGCTCAGCTGCACACCCTGACCAATCCGGTGGGTAGCTGGGGCGAAATGGCCGTGAGTCCGGATGGTTCAACGCTGTACGCGCTTGATCCGGGCAATCGCAATTTGCGTAGTGTTAACCTGGATACCTGGACGGTTGGCACTTCACAAACGCTGCTCAATGCAGTCAACGCGGCGACGCCGATGATCGTGGTGCATCCCGAATCAACTGATGTTGTCGTGCTTGGCGATGGCAGCACGTATACCGCTGGTTATGCCAGTCAGACCCTGCTCCGCGGCACTCTGCTTGCAGCGGGCAACGGGGGCCAGAATCTCTACGCCGAGGACACCAGCACCAGCCCGGCCACGATCCGCGCATGGCTGATCGACACGACGGGTAATACGGTGACGGTTACGCCACGGCTCAGCAGCGCCATTCCGCTGGGTGCCAGCATCCAGGATCTGGCCGTGAGCCCGGACGGCGCACACGTATATGTCACTGGCGATTCATTTGCCTGCCTGACGCTGGACAACGCACTGCTCGCTACAAGTTCGCCGCAGGGCACTTATGGCCCGGGCGCAAACGTGCAGGTGGCCGCTGATGGCCACGTGGTGTGCAGCGCTCAGGTCGCTACGACGGACAGCGCGGGGTCGGTGACGGGCAACCCGGATCTGCCCGATGTGTGGGTGAGCAATGTGGCAGGCAGTTTGCTGGGCAGCTTTGCTGTCTCCACGCCATCGACCACGCCGGGCGTGCGGATTTTACCGCGACAACTGGTGACCTCTGCCGGCAGCAGCAGCCTGGTCGTACTGACCAGCAAGCCGGCCCTGTCGATTTATCTGATGCCCTGATGCCTCAGAAACAGTAAGCGGAGTGCCTGAAACCCTCGCTTGTAGCGGGGGTTTTTTTATCATGGATATCTCAATACGCAACGCCTTTGCTGCATCGCAGTCTATGCATTGTGGATAACCCTGATATTTGATTAAGATAAATACCTTTTCGCTGTTTGCGCCGTTTCTTTAAAGGTCGTGCCATGGATAGACAAAGCTGGTTGGGCGGAACGCTCTATCGTCCTGAGTTTGAGCAAGATAGCTGCGGTTTCGGGCTGATTGCGCAAATGGATAACAAACCCAGCCACTGGCTGGTCAAAACCGCTATTTCTTCGCTGGCCAGCCTGACACACCGTGGTGCGGTGGCGGCGGATGGCAAGTCGGGCGATGGCTGTGGTTTGCTGTTTGGCAAGCCGGACAGCTTTCTGCGCACCGTGGCGGGCGAGTTGGGCTTTACGCTTGATGCGCTGTATGCGGCGGGCCTGGTATTTGTCGGGCAGGATGAAAGCGTTGGCGCGGGCTCGCTCAAGACCTTGCAACAGACATTGCAAGATCAGGGTCTGAGCGTCGCGGGCATACGCGTGGTGCCGATCGATATCGAGGCCTGTGGCGAATA
The DNA here is from genome assembly GCF_054652575.1 of Silvimonas sp. JCM 19000. NCBI lineage: Bacteria > Pseudomonadati > Pseudomonadota > Betaproteobacteria > Neisseriales > Chitinibacteraceae > Silvimonas > Silvimonas sp. JCM 19000. Next base: position 260,389 of record NZ_BAAIHC010000003.1, read on the forward strand.
CGCTTTGCGCACCTTGCCGGCCATCAAGCAGATCTTTGTCAACGCGCCGGCCGGCATGGCGCAAGACGATTTCGAGCGCAAGTTGTATCAGGCGCGGCGCATGGCGGAAAAAGAAAACCGCAATAGCGATCCCGCGTTTTATATCCCCACGCTAAATTCGCAAACGCTGTCCTACAAAGGTCTGGTAACGCCCGAAAACCTGCCGGTGTTTTATCGCGATCTACAAGATCCGCGCTTTGAATCGGCATTGGCGGTGTATCACCAGCGTTTTTCCACCAATACCTGGCCGCAATGGAAACTGGCGCAGCCGTTCCGTTTTCTGGCGCATAACGGCGAAATCAATACCCTGATGGGTAACCGCTTATGGGCCAAAGCGCGTGAAGCCATCATGCATTCCGAACATCTGGATATGCAGGCGGTGCGCCCGATTGTGCAAACCGATGGCTCCGATTCGATGAGCCTCGACAATATGCTGGAAGGCCTGATGCTGGGCGGCATGGATGTGTTCCGCGCCTTCCGCATGCTGGTGCCGCCAGCCTGGCAAAACGTGGATAACAATGATCGCGATTTGCGCGCGTTTTATGAATACAACTCCATGCATATGGAAGCCTGGGATGGCCCGGCCGGTATCGTCTGGACCACCGGCAAATACGCGGGCTGTATGCTCGACCGCAATGGCTTGCGCCCGGCGCGTTATGTGATTACCAAAGACCGCCATTTCACCGTGGCGTCGGAAATCGGCGTGTGGAATTACAAGCCGGGAGACGTGGTCAAGAAAGGCCGCGTCAAACCTGGTCAGATTGTGGCGGTCGATATGCAGACCGGCGAATTCCTTGATACCGAGACCATCGATGGTCGGCTCAAGAACACGCATCCCTATCGTAAATGGATCAAGAAAAACGCCATCCAGCTGGAACTGGCCGAAGACAGCAGCCCCCTGCCGGAAATGGGCAAATCCGAATTGCTGATCTTCCAGAAGCAATTCCAGCTGACGTTTGAAGAGCGCGATCAAATCCTGCGGGTGTTGGCTGCCGATGGCCAGGAAGCAGTTGGCTCAATGGGCGACGATACGCCGATGGCGGTGTTGTCGGAAAAAGTGCGCTCGCCGTTTGATTATTTGCGCCAACAATTTGCCCAGGTCACCAATCCGCCGATTGATCCGATCCGCGAAGCGATTGTGATGTCGCTGAATACCTGCTTTGGCCCGGAACGCAATGTGTTCTCGGTGACCGAAGATAACGCCAAGCGCCTGGAAGTGCGCTCGCCGGTGTTATCCAGCGATAAATTCGACGCCTTGACCTCTTTGCCGGGCGACGATTACAAGCCGTTTATCTTTGATATCACCTACGACCCCAAGCAACACAATCTGCAGCAAGCGGTACAGCATTTGCAGGACCAGGTGCTGGCCAGCGTGCGCAACGACCGCACTGTGATTGTGGTGCTTAGCGATAAACATATCGCGGCGGGCCGCTTGCCGATTCACGCTTTATTTGCCACCGGCGCGGTACACCACGCGCTGGTGAATGCCGGTTTGCGTTGCAAGATCAACCTGGTGGTGGAAACCGCCACCGCACGCGATCCGCATCACTTTGCCTGCCTGATCGGTTATGGCGCGACAGCGGTATTCCCCTATCTGGCTTATCAGACGATCAAAGAACTGGTCGATACCGGCGCAATCGAATATCCGCTGGAAAAAGCCGCCAATAACTTCCGCAAAGCCATCAATAAAGGCCTGCTGAAAATCCTGTCCAAGATGGGGATTTCGACGGTGGCGTCTTATCGCGGCGCGCAGTTGTTTGAAGCCGTGGGCATCGGCGAAGAAGTGATCAAGCAATGCATGGTGGGCACCGTGTCGCGCATAGGCGGCGCCACATTTAGCGATTTTGAAGCCGACGCCTTGCGCCTGAATAAACTCGCCTTTAATCCGATGCGGCCGATCCAGCAGGGCGGTCTGCTCAAGTATGTGTTTGGCGAGGAGTACCACGCGTATAACCCCGACGTGGTAATGCAATTGCAAAAGGCCGTGCAGAACGGCGATTACAAAGACTATTTGCGCTATGCCGATCTGGTGAACAAACGCCCGGTGGCGATGCTGCGCGATTTGATGGCGCTGAAGCTGGACGATTGCCGCGCCATTCCTTTGGATGAAGTCGAATCCGAAGCGGCCATTCTGGCGCGCTTTGATTCGGCCGGAATGTCATTGGGCGCATTAAGCCCCGAAGCGCACGAAGCATTGGCCGAAGGCATGAACCGCCTGGGCGGGCGTTCCAATTCGGGCGAAGGCGGGGAAGACCCGGCGCGCTATGGCACGCTGAAAATGTCCAAGATCAAGCAAGTGGCATCGGGCCGCTTTGGCGTTACGCCGCATTATCTGGTGAATGCCGAAGTGCTGCAGATCAAGGTGGCGCAAGGCGCCAAGCCGGGCGAGGGCGGTCAGTTGCCGGGCGATAAAGTCAGTCCGCTGATTGCGCGCTTGCGCTGTTCCAAGCCCGGCATCAGTTTGATTTCGCCGCCGCCGCATCACGATATTTATTCGATTGAAGATCTGGCCCAACTGATTTTTGATTTGAAGCAGGTTAATCCGGCTGCGTATGTCTCGGTCAAACTGGTGGCCGAACCGGGCGTGGGCACCATTGCCGCAGGCGTGGCTAAAGCCTATGCCGACTTGATTACCATTTCGGGCTATGACGGCGGCACCGGTGCATCGCCGCTCACCAGCGTTAAATACGCCGGCACGCCGTTTGAATTAGGCCTGACCGAAGCGCAACAAGTATTGCGTGCCAATGGTTTGCGTGGCCGCGTGCGCGTGCAAACCGATGGCGGTTTAAAGACCGGCCTGGATGTGGTGAAGGCCGCGATTATGGGCGCGGAAAGCTTCGGCTTTGGCACCGGGCCGATGGTGGCGCTGGGCTGCAAATATCTGCGTATTTGCCATCTGAACAACTGCGCCACCGGCGTCGCGACGCAAGAAATCAAACTGCGCAGCAAATACTTTATTGGCCTGCCGGATATGGTGGTCAATTACTTCACCTTTATCGCGCGCGAAACCCGCGAATGGATGGCGAAGCTGGGTGTGCGTTCGATGGCCGAATTGATCGGGCGCAGCGATTTGCTGGCGCTGGCCGAAGGCGCCACCGAGCGCCAGAAGAAATTGCGGCTGGATGTGTTGCTCAGCCAGGGTTCCATCCCCGAGAGCGAGCCGCGTTTTTGCACGCAAGACCGCAATCCCTCATTTGATAAAGGCGAACTGGCCGAACGCATGGTGACCGATGCCATTGCCGGTATCCACAGCAAGGCTAAACAGCGTTTTGAATATCCAGTCGGCAACGTCAATCGCTCAATCGGCGCGCGGCTGTCTGGCGAAATCGCCAAAGCGCATGGTGCCGCCGGGCTGCCGGACGATACGCTGCATATCAAACTGTATGGTTCGGCCGGTCAGTCTTTTGGCGTGTGGAATGCAGCCGGTTTAACGCTGGAACTGGAAGGCGATGCTAATGATTACGTCGGCAAAGGCATGGCCGGCGGCCGCGTGGTGATTTATCCGCCCAAGGTCAGCGAATTTGCCGCGCACGATGCGGTGATTGTCGGCAATACGTGTTTGTACGGCGCGACCGGGGGCGAACTGTATGCCGCGGGCCGTGCCGGTGAGCGTTTTGCCGTGCGCAATTCGGGCGCTTTGGCCGTGGTGGAAGGCGTAGGCGATCACGGTTGCGAATATATGACTGGCGGCACTGTCATCGTATTGGGCGAAACCGGCTATAACTTTGGCGCGGGTATGACCGGTGGATTTGCGCTGGTGTATGACCCGGTCGAGAAATTTGCCTATCGCTACAACAACGAGCTGGTCGATATCAATTTGATTAACGGCGAAGCCTATGGCGCGGTGCGTGCTTTCCTTAAAGCCAGACTGAAAGCGCATCTGGCGCAAACCGGTTCGGCGCGCGCCCAGGCCATGCTGGAAGACTTTGACGAAGCCGTCGACAACGTGTGGCTGGTAAAGCCGAAAGCGGCCAAGCTCGACGACCTGCTCAAAGACTGATCAAAGCGCGGGTTTAACCCGACCGAATTGACGAGGATGGGGCCGTGCAGGCCCGATCACATCGAGGTAATTATGGCTGCAGATGTATTCCAGTTTATGAATGTGGCGCGCAACCCCGGCGACAAAGTGCCGGCGCGCGAACGCGTGCACGTTTTCAAAGAAATTTACCAATCGCTCAGCGCGGCCGATGCGGCGGATCAATCCAGCCGTTGTCTGTCTTGCGGCAATCCGTATTGCGAATGGGAATGCCCGGTTCACAACTACATTCCCAACTGGCTGCAGCTGGTGAAAGAAGGCAAGTTGTTTGAGGCGGCCGAGCTAAGCCACAAAACCAATTCATTGCCGGAAATCTGCGGCCGCGTTTGTCCGCAAGACCGGTTGTGCGAAGGCGCCTGTACGCTCAATACCGGCGGCTTTGGCGCGGTGTCGATTGGTTCGGTGGAGAAATACATTACCGATACGGCCTATGACCAGGGCTGGCGCCCGGATATGTCCGGCGTGATCTGGACCGATAAAAAGGTCGCCATTATCGGCGCTGGCCCGGCCGGTTTGGGCGCGGCCGATATCCTGGTGCGCAATGGCGTTAAACCGGTGGTGTTTGATCGCTATGAAGAAATTGGCGGCTTGCTGACCTTTGGCATTCCCGAATTCAAGCTGGAAAAAGAAATCGTCGCTCGCCGCCGTGAAATCATGGAAGGCATGGGCGTGCAATTCCGCCTTAACACCGAAATTGGCCGCGATATCAGCATCGAGCAATTGCTGAGCGAATACGACGCCGTATTCATGGGCATGGGCGCTTATAAATACATGCGCGGCGGTTTTGCTGGCGAAGATTTGCCGGGCGTACTCGAAGCGCTGCCGTTCTTGATTAACAACGTGCGCCAATCCATGGACACGCTGCCGGTGGATGAAGCGCCGGTTTCAATGAAAGGCAAGCGTGTGGTGGTGCTGGGTGGCGGCGATACCGCGATGGATTGCAACCGCACCTCGGTACGCCAGGGCGCGGACCAGGTGATTTGCGCTTATCGCCGCGACGAGGCCAACATGCCGGGCTCGCGCCGCGAAGTATCCAACGCGCGCGAAGAAGGCGTCGAATTCATGTGGAACCGCCAACCGATCGGTATCAGCAAAAACGTGGACGGCAGCCTGGCGCTCACGCTGGTCACCACGCGCCTGGGCGAGCCCGATGAGAAAGGCCGCCAGCGCGCCGAAAACATCGCCGGTTCGGAAGAAGTCATCGAATGCGATCACGTGATTGTGGCGTTTGGCTTTCAGGCGGAGGCGGCCGACTGGTTTGGCGCGCACGGCATCACCACCGACGCCAGCGGCCGCACCGTGGCCCCGGCGCGCCAACCGTACAAACACCAGACCGCCAACCCGAAGATTTTTGCGGGCGGCGACCAGGTGCGCGGTGCGGATCTGGTGGTGCGCGCAGTCTACGAAGGCCGCCAGGCGGCGGAAGGCATCCTGGAATTTATTGGCGTCTGGTAAGGCGCAAGCTGGATGGTCGGAACAAAAAAGGACGCTGCGGCGTCCTTTTTTTAATTAGCGATCCGAAGGCACAAACGGATGCACCTCCCGCCAGTGCCGGGCAATATCCACGCGCCGACACACCCAGACGCGATCATGCAATTCGATATGGTCCAGAAAGCGTTGCAGCGCGCGCATGCGGCCGGGGCGGCCCAGCAAGCGGCAGTGCATGCCGATGCTCAGCATCTTGGGGCTGTCCGCGCCTTCGGCATACAGCACATCGAAGGCATCGCGCAGATAGGTAAAAAATTCTTCGCCGGTGCCAAAGCCTTGCGGCGAGGCAAAGCGCATATCGTTGGTGTCCAGCGTGTACGGCACGATCAGATGGGGTACCGCTTCGCCATCCGAGCGCGTCACCTGGGTCCAGAACGGCAGGTCGTCGCCGTAGTAATCAGAGTCGTATAAAAACCCGCCGTAGTCGGCCACCAGGCGCCGCGTGTTGGGGCTATCGCGTCCGGTGTACCAGCCCAGCGCGCGTTGGCCGGTTAGACGCTGGATGATGTCCATGCCGACACGCATGTGCTCGCGTTCTTCGGCCACCGGCATATCCTGGTAATGAATCCAGCGCCAACCGTGGCAGGCGATTTCGTGCTCCAGTTCGACCACGGCCTGAGTGAATTCGAGATTGCGCTCCAGCGCCATCGACACGCCAAACACCGTCAGGGGCAGGCCGCGTTTCTCAAATTCTTTCAGGATGCGCCACGCCCCGGCGCGCGAGCCGTATTCATAGATCGATTCCATCGACAGATGCCGATTGGTAAACGCGGCCGGGTTAAACATCTCGCTGAGGAATTGCTCGGAGGCCGGGTCGCCATGCAAAACGCAGTTCTCGCCGCCTTCTTCGTAATTGAGCACAAACTGCACGGCGATGCGCGCACGGTTGGGCCATTGCGCATGTGGCGGGTTGCGGCCATAGCCGATCAGATCACGCGGGTAGGCGCTGGGGTTCATCGCTGCGGCGTCCTTAGCGTGAGAAATGAGAAAACTGGCCGACGAAGGCTTTGGCAGGGGGCGTATCGAGGTCGCCGAATTTGCTGGTCTGTAGCTTCAGCGACACCATCGCTTCAGCCAGTGCGACGGCGGCAGTCACGCCTTCCACCACCGGCAGACCCACTGCGGCCGAAATCGCGTCGGTGAGATTGGCCATGCCGCCGCAGCCCAGCACGATGGCGCCGATATTGTCCTCAGCCTTGGCGCGCAAGGATTCCGCCACGATGCGCTCAAACGCGGCGCGCGGATTATGTTCCAGTTCCAGCACCGGGATTTCGGCGGCACGTACTTTGCGACAACGCACGGCCATGCCGTATTCGTCCAGTAGTCGCTCGGCGATGATGCCGGTGCGGCCCAGCGTGGTGACGATGGAAAAGCGCGTGGCGATCAGGCTGGCCATATGGAAGGCCGCTTCGGCGATACCGATAACCGGGGCGCGCGTCAGTTCGCGTGCGGCGTACAGGCCGGGGTCGCCAAAGCAGGCGATCACATAGGCATCGGTGCCCGCCTGCTCGCCCGCGCGGATTTCTTCACACACGCCGATGGCGGCGACTGCTTCATCAAAATGCGATTCGATCGACACTGGCCCGCTGAGCGGATTGACCGCAATGATTTCGGTGCCGGGCCGTGCCACATGCAAGGCTGCGGTGCCGATCTTGTCGGTCATCGCGGCCGTGGTATTGGGGTTGATCACACGGATACGCATGGGCACTCCTGGCAGGGTCAGAGCCTTTAGCTATGCAAGTCCTGTGCCACGTTGCGCGATCGTACCAAGGATGGCTTTCAGATCAGGCTCGGCTTCTTCTTGCGCAAAGCTGCAACTGCGCTCCACTGACAACAAATGCTGGTCCATCCAGGCAACGGCGTCGGCGGTGGCGCGGTTGCTGATCAGGTCGAGGATTTGCTCGTGTTCGGAATGGCGGCAAGACACGGCGATCGGCGCGCCGTAGGTGGCGATGATCAACGAGGAGCGCGCCACCAGCTCGCCAAGAAAATGCGCCAGCGTGTCGTTGTCGGCGATGCGGATCAGCGCCAGATGAAACTCGCCCGAATAGCGGATGGCGGCAGCGCGGTTGCCCGCCAGTTGCGCGTCGTCTTCCTTGAGCATGATGGCGCCCAAGGCCTTGATCTGCGCGGGCCGCGCATGGCCTATCACCTGGGGCAGGGCGGCGCATTCAATCATGCGGCGCGCGGCAAACACTTCGCGCGCTTCCTTGACCGAAGGCTGCGCCACCGACGCGCCACGGTTGGGGATGATATCCACCAGCCGCTCATGCGCCAGCCGCTGCAACACTTTGCGGATGCCGGTGCGCGACACGCCAAAGGTCTCCGCCAGTTCGTCTTCGGGCAGTCGCGTGCCCGGCGGTAACTGCACTTCAAAAATCGCCGCGTGCAGGTTTTCGTAGATGACTTCGTCGCGGGTTCGGCTCGACATGTTTGCCTTCTTTGCGCCCATTGCCGGTGCGGCTTGCACCAATTACAGGCAATTTTGTATGCGATGTTATTAAAAATTGTATACAAAGTTTCGCGAATTTCAGCGCATGCAACAGCAGCGCCACAGCGCGCTGCAATCATAGTGAAAGCTCAAACGCTTGTCAGTGACAAACGCTGGAACGCTTTTTGCTGCACTCAGGTCGCTGGCCCATCCACGCAAGCGAATGACCAGGCGGGGCACAAGCATCTGATTGTATACAAAACGCGTTTCGCGGCCGGCCACACGGCGCGAGATACAGTGAATCCAACAGGTCGGGAGTCATTCAATGTCTGAGCAAACCCCTGCCGGTTATAGCGACCGGCTGTACAACGAGGATCTGGGTCCGCTTAAAAAGCAGAACTGGAACTGGTACAACATCTTTGCCTTCTGGATGTCCGATGTGCATAGCGTGGGCGGCTATGTGTTTGCGGGTAGTTTGTTTGCGCTGGGCTTGTCCAGCTGGCAAGTGTTGGTGTCGTTGCTGGTGGGTATCTGTCTGGTTAACCTGTTTGCCAACTGGGTGGCCAAGCCCAGCCAGATGGCCGGCGTGCCCTATCCGGTGATCTGCCGGATGGCCTTCGGTGTCTGGGGCGCCAATGTGCCCGCGATTATTCGCGGACTGATTGCGGTGTCCTGGTACGGCATTCAAACTTTTCTGGCCTCCAGCGCCTTAACCATCGTGTTGCTGCGTTTCTTTCCTGGGCTGGAATCCCTCATCCACACGCAATTCCTCGGCCTCAGTTATATGGGCTGGATGGGTTTCATGATCATGTGGGTGCTGCAGGCCGTGGTGTTCTGGAACGGCATGGAGACCATCAAGAAATTTATCGATTGGGCAGGCCCCGCCGTTTATATCGTGATGGTGATGCTGGCACTGTGGATCGTGATGAAGGCAGGCCCAGGCAAAATCAATTTCACGCTGGGCGATGTTAAATATCACGGCATGGATGCAATTGGCCCGATGATTACCGCCATTGCTTTGGTGGTGTCTTATTTCTCTGGCCCGATGCTTAACTTTGGCGATTTCTCGCGTTATGGCAAATCGTTTTCTGAAGTTAAACGCGGCAATTTCTGGGGTTTGCCGGTCAACTTTCTGTTCTTTTCGATTGTGACCGTGGTGATCACCTCGGGCACCATTCCCGTGTTCGGTACCATGATTACCGATCCGATTCAGGTGGTTGCCAGGATCGATAACACCACCGTGGCTTTGCTGGGTGCGTTTACCTTTGTCACCGCCACCATCGGTATCAATATCGTGGCCAACTTTGTGTCGCCGGCTTTCGATTTCTCCAACGTCAGCCCGGCCCGTGTGTCTTTCCGCGCAGGTGGTTTTATCGCAGCCATCGGCTCGGTGTTTATCACGCCGTGGAATCTGTTTAATTCGCCCGACGTCATCCACTACACGCTCGATACGCTGGCCGCGTTTATTGGTCCGCTGTTCGGGATTTTGTTGGCGGATTTCTATCTGGTGCGCAATCAGCAGATTGAAATCGATGATCTGTACAAGGACAAAGCCGGTGGCGCGTATTGGTATGAAAACGGCGTGAACAAACGCGCGCTGTATGCACTGGTGCCTTCGGTGGCAGCGGGTTTGTTGATTACCTTTGCCGGTATCAAAGCGCTGGCTGACTTTAACTGGTTTATTGGTTGCGCCCTGGGTGGCGTGTCTTATCTGATGATCATGAAAACCAGCGCCGTCAGCATCCGCCCGGCACGCCAGGCGGTTTAAACCCACGCACTGATAGGGTGGGTCATGACCCACCACCCAAAGCCAGAGATCCGAACCATGCGGTCTGGATTTATGGCTGTTGAGTGGTGGCCAAGACCCGCCCTATAGCGTGATCAGCACCGGCAGTGGCAAATCCAGCTCATCGCAATTCGGCCCTTCGCCCGCGCGATCGACCACCAGAAAATCACTGACCGCGTCGAGTGCCAACAACGGGTGGTGCCAGGTGCCCGCCGCGTAATTCACGCCCTGATCGCCACGCGCCAGAAACACGCGGATGTCGCTCAAGGCCACGTGCTCGCCTGCAGGCGCCACCGCCACCAGATAGCACCGCCCCTGCAGCGGCATAAACGCCTGACTGCCATGCGGATGCCGCTCCAGCATCGTTAACGTCAAAGGCAACGCGCGTGGCTGCCCGCGGAAGATGCTGATGATGGGCCGCGCACCCGCATCGACTTCAATGTTTGCCAGATCGTGATAGCGCTCGGTGTTGCCGCCATTGATGCTGAAATGACCCGCGGCGTCGCTGGCCTCGATCACATCACCAAATGGCGCAAACGCCGCGGCCGTCAGCGGCTGGACTGTAATGCAATATGCGCCGTCGCTCATCGCGCCACCTTGCCCCACAAACGCAGCCGCGATACACCGCCATCCGGGATGATATTCAGCCGCACATGGCTCACCGGCCCCAGCGCGGCCAGTTGCGTGTTGAAGCTATGGATGGCGTCCATCTGCAGCGGCTGCTCGGGCAATAGCACCGGCCAGAACATGCTTTGCGTAATCAGCGATTGATCGGTGCCACCCTGCATCAGCGCGGCTTGCAGCATGCAGCGATCGGGATAATTGCCTTTGAAATGCGCGGTATCGACTTCGATGCGCTCGATAATGCCGGGCATGCCCAACTCGATCAGGCACCAGTCATTACCCGGCTCGCGGCGACGGCGGGTTTCCCAGCCGTCACCCATATTGATGCCGCGCCCGGGCAGCAACAGATTGGAGGCCTGGCCAAAATGCGCGTCATTCCACGCCACGGCGCGCCCGCCATTTTCCAGCGCGGCCAGGTCGTACAGCGTGTCGGCATCATGGAATGCGCCCACCGGCTGACCATAGACGCGCAGCCGCGCGATGCCGCCGTCCGGGTAAATATGGATGCGCAGATGGGTGTACTCACCGGCGTCCACCGCGCTTAGCCAATGATGGCTATTGCCGCTAAGGCTGGTGGAGGGCAATACCTCGCTCCAATGCGCGGCTTGCAGGACGTTGATGTCATCGCTGGCGCTGGCGGTGGCTTCTATCGAAACAGCGGGTGCGTAGTTGCCGGTAAAGTGGCTGGTGTCCACGTCAAAACCCGCAATCACGCCACGGCGGCCCAGTTTGATGATGCTCCAGTCGTGGCCCATCACCCGCTTGCGCCGGGTTTCCCAGCCATCCATCCACTTGCCGTTTTCGTCGTATTTGCCAGGAATAAACGTCGCGGGCGCGGGGTCGAGCATGCGGCTGAGCGGTGCGAAGAATTCATCGCTGGCGGCCAGTCCGCGCGCGCCCAGGCGTGGGTCAGCCAGGTTGATCGATCGGCTAGCCCAAAGCGGTAAGTCAGAAGTCGTAGCGTGCATGGTGGGGTCCTGTTTTTATGAGGGCGAGCGGGGCGTCGCTCGCATTACGCAGCAATATCCATACCAACTTGTATACAAGCACATTCGGGCTAGCGGCAATTGGGCAGCAAGGGCGCGTTGTGCTTGAATGGCGGCCATGACGCATACCTTTCTTTCGGCCTTTGTGCTGCTGTTGCTGGTGACCGACCCGTTTGGCGGCATCCCGCTATTTGTTTCGCTATTAAAGAACGTACCGGCCCACCGCCGCCGGCTGGTTATCATCCGCGAAACGCTGGTGGCCTTTGGCATTCTGCTGGCGTTTATGGTGTTCGGCCGGGCGTTTTTGCAAGTCATGCATCTGAGCGAAACCTCGCTGGGCATCGCTGGCGGCGTCATCCTGTTCTTGATTGCCTTGCGTATGGTGTTTCCGCATGCACAGGGCGTATTCGGTGATCACGATGGCACCAGCGAACCGTTTATCGTGCCGCTGGCGGTGCCGCTGCTGGCGGGTCCGTCGGCATTGGCCACGGTTTTGCTGCTGGTGTCGCATGAACCCGAACGCATTTTTGAATGGATCGCGGCGCTGGCCCTGACCATGCTGGTGTGCGGGCTGGCGATGGCGTTTGCCGAGCGCATCAGCAAATGGCTGGGCGAACAACTAACCCAGGCCTTTGAACGTTTGATGGGTTTGATCCTGACTGCTATCGCCGTCGAAATGTTGTTGTCCGGCATCCGCGAATATCTCCATACCTTGTCCTGACGCAAAAGCGCGCGGGGCAGGCTGGCTGGTACAATTACGCCGTTCGCGTGGCTGCTCAGGCCGCGCCCGGTTCAGACCAGAGGAAACCTCATGACTCAAAACGAACTGAAAGAAGCCGTCGCACGCGCGGCCATCGAATATGTGCCGGACAATTGCATTGTTGGCGTCGGCACGGGCAGCACCGCCAATTATTTTATTGATGCGCTGGCCGAGATCAAAGGTCGCATCGAAGGCGCCGTTGCTTCGTCCGAAGCCAGCGTGCAACGCCTGCGCGGCCATGGCATTGCCGTGTTTGATTTGAACAGCGTCGACAAGCTGCCGGTGTATGTGGATGGCGCTGACGAAATCAATCATCAGCTGCAGATGATCAAAGGCGGTGGCGCAGCGCTGACGCGCGAGAAGATTGTGTCGGCCGTGGCGGAACAATTTATCTGCATCGCCGATGAATCCAAATATGTGAGCGTGCTGGGCAAGTTTCCGCTGCCGGTGGAGGTGATCCCGATGGCGCGCTCGTATGTGTCGCGCGAGATCGTCAAACTGGGCGGCCATCCGGCTTATCGCGAAGGCGTGGTGACGGACAACGGCAACATCATTCTGGACGTGCATGGCTTGCAGATTACCGAGCCGGCAAAGTTTGAAGCCGAGCTGAACCAGATTGTGGGCGTGGTCACCAACGGCCTGTTTGCGCGTCGTCGGGCCGATGTGTTGCTGCTGGGCACGGCGTCTGGCGTAAAGACCTATAAGTAAAAAACACAAGCTTGGGGCCAATCAGCGCAAAAGCTGCACCGGTTGGCCAGACTTGAAACAAATCTTTAATGACAGCGTGCTATTTTGCACGGCTTGATGATCATTGGTCCGTCGCTGGAGACGCAACGCATGGCTGAACATATTTCCAAACAATTCGACTCTGAACTGGAAGCGATCCGCTCCAACGTGCTGGGCATGGCCGGGTTGGTGGAAGAACAAGTGCGTCTGGCCATGGAAGCGCTGGCCACGGGCGATCTGGTCACCGTCAACAAGGTGCTGGAGCAGGAAATCCGCGTTAACGCGATGCATCTGCAGCTCGACGATATGTGTATCCACATGATCGCGCGCCGCCAACCGGCTGCTGGCGATTTGCGCATGGTGATGACCGTGATCAAGTCGGTAGAAGATCTGGAGCGTATCGGCGACAAAGCGGCCCGCATTTGCCAACGCACCAAGAACATTTATGAAGCCGGCCGCCTGCAAGTGCCGCGCTTTAATGAACTGAACCACGTGGCCGAAGAAGCGCTCGATATGCTGTCGCGCACCCTGGATGCCTTTGCCCGCCTCGATGCCGTGCAGGCCACCGAGGTAATCCGCGACGATCGCCGTATTGACGACGAATATCGCGCGCTGCAACGCCAACTGATCACCTTGATGATGGAAGACCCACGCACCATTTCGCTGACCATGGACATCCTGTGGATTGCCAAAGCCATCGAACGAATTGCCGATCTGGCGGTGAATGTGGCGGAACAAGTGGTGTTCCTGGTCAAAGGCCAGGATGTGCGCCACAAGACGGCCGACGAAGTCGAGCGTCTGGTAATGGCACCGCCCAGCGAAGCGTAATGGGCGTGGCGGTGATCACTCAAGCGGCCTGCGGGCCGCTTTTGTTTTGTCTGCGCATCAGCCTGCGCAATCCGGCATGACAAATATTGTCAGCCAGGGCGGCCTTCGCTAAGGTGGCCCCAATGCGGCGCCTGCCGCGCTTGAGAAACTGCATGTCCGCCGACCCCTCCGATACCCTGATCGCCGCTGTAGACCTGGGCTCCAATAGCTTTCGGCTGCAGATTTGCCGCTTGCTCGACCAGACGCTGGTGCCCATCGAAACGCTCAAGGAAACCATACGTCTGGGCGCGGGCCTGGATGAACACAACAATCTGAGCGACAGCGCACGCCAGCAGGCGGCCGAGGCGCTGTCGCGTTTTGGCGAGCGTTTGCGTGGCCTGCCGCCGCAGCAGGTGCGCGCGGTGGCCACCAATGCCTTCCGCGTGGCGCGCAATGGTGCTGAGTTTCTGGCGCAGGCCGAAGCGGCGCTGGGCTTTCCGATTGAAGTGATCGCCGGGCGCGAAGAAGCGCGGCTGATCTATATCGGAGCCTCGCACAGCCTGCCGGCCTCGCGTGACAAACGCCTGGTGGTGGATATTGGTGGCGGCTCAACTGAATTTATCGTCGGGCGCCAGCACACGCCGCTGGTGACCGAAAGCACGGTGATGGGCTGTGTGTCGTGGAGCCGGCGGTTTTTTGCCGATGGCACCATTACGCCCGATCGACTGGCCGCCGCCGAAATCGCGGCCGGTGAATATATCCAGCCCTTGGTGGGCGAATTTAACGCCGGCGCCTGGCAGACCGCCATCGGCACCTCCGGCACCGCGCGCTCGCTGGCGGATGTGATGGAGCAGAACGGTTTGTCGGCCGTTGGCATCAGCAAATCCGGGCTGGCGCGGGTAAGGCAGATCCTGTTGCAGGCTGGGCACGTTGATAAGGTCAAACTCAACGGCCTGCGCGAGGACAGACGCCCGGTGCTGGCCGGCGGCTTTGCCATCATGCAGGCGGTGTTTGATCTGCTGGGCATCCAGCATATGCAGATTACGCAGGGCGCATTACGCGATGGCGTGCTGTATGACTTGCTGGGGCGCCGCGGCGAGCACGATATCCGCGATCACACGGTGCAGACTTTCCAGAAGCGTTATCACGTTGATGTGGCCCAGGCACAGCGCGTGGCGGCGTTGGCGCGCACGCTGGCCACGCAGATCGGGCTGGATGCCGCATTAATCCGCGACGTGCATTACGCCGGCTTGCTGCATGAGACCGGACGCTCGATTGCCCACGCCAGCTTTCACAAGCATTCGGCCTATATTTTGCAATATGCCGATATGCCCGGCTTTTCCAGCCGCGAACAGAACCAGATTGCCCAACTGGCGCTGGCGCAACGCGGCAAGCCGGAAAAGCTGGGCAAGAATACAACCGACCCGGTCTGGCGCGCGGCACTGGCGTTGCGCCTGGCCTGCATCATGCATCGGGCGCGCCTGGAACAAGCGGAACCAGGCTGTCGGCTGCGGCTGGAGCACAAGCGTTATGTATTCTCATTACCCCGCGGCTGGCTGGCCGCGCATGCGCTGACGCGTCACGCACTTACCGAGGAAAGCAAGGCATGGCAAAACGCCGGGCACGATCTGATCATCAGCGAACATCCCGCATAAAACATCACCTGGCCGCCACCAAAGCCGGCGCGCAGCCGGGCACCATTCTGTATGTAGGCAAAGAGGACATCCGCGACACTGATGCATCGCTGATCGAATTCGGGCCGCAGGCAGGTGATCTCAAGCAAACGATATTCACCGATTCGCACCCGGAACTGCCCGAAGTCACGCCAGACCGCACGCTGTGGGTCAATGTGCATGGCCTGGCCAATGCTGAGTTGCTGCAGGCTATCGGCCACCATTTCAGCCTGCATCCGCTGGTGATGGAAGATATTTTCAATACGCAGCAGCGTTCCAAAGTCGAAATCTATTCCGGCTATCTGTTTATCACCGCGCGCCTGGTGCGGGTGGATGCAGAGGCAGTCATCCAGAGCGAGCAGATCAGCATCGTGCTGGGGCGTGGCTTTGTGCTGACGTTTCAGGAAGAGGCTTCCGGCACCTTCAAAGGGATACGCGACAATTTGCAGAATGAGCAGTCGCAATTACGTCGGCTGGGTGCCGATTATCTGGTCTATTCGCTGATGGACAAGCTGGTCGACCGCTATTTTGCCGTGCTGGAATCGCTGGGCGAGCGCATGGAAGAGATCGAGGACGATCTGGAAATGGATGCCCGCCCCAAATGCCTGACCGACGTGCAGACCCTGCGCCGCGCCTTGCTCGCCGTAAAGCGCGGCCTGTGGCCGCTGCGTGAGATGGTGAACACGCTGCAGCGCGACGAGCCCGATTTCTTTCGCAGTGAAACCCAGCTGTATTTGCGCGACGTGTATGACCACACCGTGCAATTGATCGAAAGCACCGAGGCATTACGCGACCTGGTCGGCAGCTTGCAGGACACCTATCTATCGCTGCAGGGCCACCGTATGAACCAGCAAATGCGCGTGCTGACGGTGATTACCACCATCTTTATGCCGCTGACGCTGATTGCCGGCATCTACGGGATGAACTTCGAGCACATCCCGGAGCTGCATTGGCGCTATGGCTATTTTTATTGCGTGGGGCTGATGGCGATGATTGCGCTCAGTCTGGCGGGCTATTTCAAGTTCAGGAAGTGGTTCTGACGCGGGCTGCCCGCTTAATGATGTTCATCGCTGGGCGGCACGGGGTCGCCCAGATCTTGCAGTGTGGTCCACGCATGCCGACGTTCGCCACCGGAACGGCGCTCGGCCATGACGATGCCTTCTTCGGTCAACCACGGCCCCGCCACCGGTGCAGCCTGGCGGCGATCGTCTTCGTGGCGGTGCAAGCGAAGCTGCAGGTCTTGCGGCTGTATCAGATCTTCTACGGTTGGAATCGGCTTGCTGGCCATGATGGTGCGTTACTCCTTGCGATGAAACCAATATAGTGCTGAATCGAAACAGTGCAGCATCTATATGGATTACGTCAGTAAATAGACAGAAACAAAAATACCCAACATCACCAGCGCAATCGCCACCTTGGCGACTGCCCCGAACAGCAAGCCCAGCCACGTCGCGACACCCACCTTGCCCGCCTGCAACACATCGCGCCGGGCATACAGTTCGCCCAGCACCGCGCCAATAAAGGGCCCCAGCACCAGTCCAGGCACACCGGCAAACATGCCAGCGAATGAGCCGATCACCGCGCCGCTCACTGCTTGCTTGCTCGCGCCCACGCGTTGGGCACCCAGCGCACCGGCCATCCAGTCCAGTAACGCCGACAACAAAACCAGCGCAAACAGGACGGCCAGCGTGAGGTAGCCCACATGACTAAAGCCATCCGCCCACGCACCGACCAGCATGCCAAAGAACAAAAACGGCGTGCCTGGCAACAGTGGAAACACCGTGCCGACCAGACCGACACCCATTAAAACCAAAGCCAGCAGCCACCAGAGCGTGCTTGCATCCATGCAGCGAGGTTCCTGTTTGTGAGCCGTATTGCGGTTACGTGGGCACGGCGAGCGCATCCTGCAAGGTGGCTGGGCCAACTGCCAGGGCGTGGGCCATAAAAAAACGCCGCAGGCGGGCGGCGTTTTGGGCAGGCGAGGCGGGGTCCATCAGCGCGGCTTGCGCGACGAAATCCAGAACAAATGGATGCCCAGGATAATCATCGGCACCGACAGCCATTGTCCCATCGACAGGCCAAGCTTGAGCAAACCGAGGAAATCATCCGGCTCGCGCGTGAACTCAACGCAGAAACGGCTGAGGCCATAGCCCAGCATGAACAGCGCCGAAACCTGACCCACCTTGCGCGGCTTGCTGGAATAGATAAACAGCACCAGAAACAGCAGCACGCCTTCGAGCAGCATTTCATACAACTGCGAAGGATGGCGCGGCAGCATGCCGTAATCGGCCAGCCAGCGCGCCCATTGCGGATTACGCATGGCGGCCGTTGCATCGGCAGTGGCGGCGCTGGGAAAACCCATGGCCCACGGCAGCGACAGATCGGTTACACGGCCCCACAATTCGCCGTTGATAAAGTTGCCGAGCCGGCCAAACAGCAAGCCCAACGGCACCAGCGGGGCAATAAAGTCGCTGACTTCAAAAAAGCGACGCCTGGTTTTATGCGCAAACGCCCACACGGCTACCAGCACGCCGATAAAACCACCGTGGAACGACATGCCGCCTTCCCACACCTTGACGATATCGAGCGGGTGGCCCAGGTAAAAATCAGGCTTGTAAAAGAAAACGTAGCCCAGACGGCCGCCGAGAATGACCCCCAGCACGCCGTAGAACAACAGATCATCCAGCTCGCTGAGCTGCCAACCCGCCGGACGGCCACGCTTGATGCGCATGCGGCCGAGCGCCAGAAACAGCAGAAAACCAATCAGGTACATCAACCCATACCAATGGATCGCCACCTTGCCGATCTGGACGGCGATAGGGTTGAAATGCGGGTGAATTAGCATGTGGGGCGGCTTCTGGATAAAATCGGGCATTATACAGCAACGCCTTTCCCGCCAAACGCGCCACAAGCCTGTTTAATCTTCGCGTAATCGCCACCCACATCCCGGCCATGGTGTTACTCGAAACTCGATCCGTTTACTCGTAAACTGCCTGTTTCGTCGCCTGTTGCGCGACGACATTGCTATCCGGTTTCAAGGACCCGTTTTATGCCAGCCTATCGTTCCCGCACTTCGACCCACGGCCGCAACATGGCCGGCGCCCGCGCACTGTGGCGCGCGACCGGTATGAAAGACGATGATTTCGGCAAGCCGATCATCGCGATTGCCAACTCGTTTACCCAGTTTGTGCCGGGCCACGTGCACTTGCACAACCTGGGTCAGATGGTGGCGCGCGAGATCGAGAAGGCCGGCGGCATCGCCAAAGAATTCAACACCATCGCCGTAGACGACGGCATCGCCATGGGCCACAGCGGCATGCTGTACAGCCTGCCCAGCCGCGATCTGATCGCCGACTCGGTGGAATACATGGTGAACGCCCACTGCGCCGACGCGCTGGTGTGCATCTCCAACTGCGACAAGATCACCCCGGGCATGTTGATGGCTGCCATGCGCCTGAATATCCCGGTGATCTTTGTCTCGGGCGGCCCGATGGAAGCGGGCAAGGTGCAATGGCGCGGCGAAGAACGCCACGTTGATCTGATCGACGCCATGATCGAAGCGGCCAACCCCAACGTCAGCGACGCCGAAGTGGCATCGATGGAACGTTCGGCTTGCCCCACCTGTGGTTCTTGCTCCGGCATGTTTACCGCCAATTCGATGAACTGCCTGACCGAAGCGCTGGGTTTGTCGCTGCCGGGCAATGGCTCGATGCTGGCCACCCACGCCGATCGCAAACAACTGTTCTTGCAAGCGGGCCGCACCATTGTTGAATTGGCGCGTCGCTATTACGAGCAAGAAGACAGCAGCGTGCTGCCGCGCAATATCGCCACGTTTGAAGCGTTTGAAAACGCCATGAGCCTGGATGTGGCCATGGGCGGCTCGACCAATACCGTGCTGCATTTGCTGGCCGCGGCCAATGAAGCGGGCGTCGACTTCAAGATGTCGCATATCGACAAGGTGAGCCGTCGCGTGCCGTGCCTGGCCAAGGTCGCCCCGGCAACGCAGAAATATCATATGGAAGACGTGCATCGCGCCGGTGGCGTGATGGCCATCCTTGGCGAACTCGACCGCGCCGGCCTGATCCATGGCAACGCCCACACCGTGCACGCGCCGACCATGAAAGACGCGCTGGACAAGTGGGATATCAAACGTCAGCCCGAAGATAGCGTGGCGCATCACTTCTATCGCGCCGCCCCCGGTGGCGTGGCTACCACCATCGCGTTCTCGCAATCGATGCGCTACCCGACGCTGGATCTGGATCGCGCCGACGGCTGTATCCGCAGCAAAGAGCACGCCTACAGCCAGGACGGCGGTTTGGCCGTGCTGTACGGCAATATCGCTGAGCGTGGTTGTATCGTTAAAACGGCGGGCGTCGATGATTCCAATCTGCGCTTTACCGGTCGCGCGCGGATCTTCCAGAGCCAGGACGATGCAGTAGCGGGCATTCTGGACGACCAGATCGTGGCGGGCGATATCGTCATCATCACCTACGAAGGCCCGAAGGGCGGCCCGGGCATGCAGGAAATGCTGTACCCGACGTCCTACCTCAAATCCAAGGGTCTGGGTAAGCAGTGCGCGCTGCTGACGGATGGCCGCTTCTCGGGCGGCACCTCGGGCTTGTCGATTGGGCATTGCTCGCCGGAAGCGGCAGAAGGCGGCGCAATTGGCCTGGTGGAAGAAGGCGACACCATCGAGATCGATATCCCGAATCGCACCATCCACCTGGTGATCCATGACGAAGAACTGGCCGCGCGCCGGGAACGCATGGAAGGCCGCGGCGCTGCGGCGTGGAAGCCAACGGATCGCGAGCGCTATGTGAGCGCAGCACTGCGCGCTTATGCCGCAATGACGACTAGCGCCGATACGGGTGCGGTGCGCGATGTGTCGCAGGTGGAGCGCAAGTAAGGGCGCGCCAGGCATCAGGCGTTGCGTCTGGTGCGTTGCGGGATGAAAAAAGGGCAGCTGCGGCTGCCCTTTTTTATGCGCCGCCGTTAGGGCAGGGTGCACGCGGACCCAAGTGGCAGGGGCGGGCGCAAGGGGCTTTGGCGGAAAGCGGCGCATTGCTATGCTGAGCGCTTTCTGACGCTGCTGACCCCATGCCTATGCGCACGCCCAACAAAACGCCTTCCAGCGTGATTTCTGTCGCCATCATCAACGTCGTTGCCCGCATCCCGCCGCAAACAGTGGCCACCTATGGCCAGGTGGCCGCGCTGGCCGGCTATCCCCGCCATTCCCGCCTGGTCGGCCGGGCACTAGGCAACACCGACCGCGACGTGCCGTGGTTCCGGGTTATCAACAGCACCGGGCGCGTCAGCGCACGCGGGCTGGATGGCAATGATGATCTGCAACGGATGCTGCTGCAGGCGGATGGCGTGGAGTTCGGGGAGGGCGGCCGGATTGATTTGAAGGTCTGGGGCTGGCGGCCGGAAGAAGAGTGACCGCTGCCCGCTGCCAAGCGAGGACAAAAAAAACGCCGCATTGCTGCGGCGCTTTTGTTTACTGCTTAGGCGTCAGCCCTGATCAGTTGATCTTGGTCGAGGTGACTTGAACATCGGCGTTGAACGGCGACGGCGGCAGATGGCAAGTGGTCACGTCATCTTCCAGTACACCAAGACGGAACACCGATTGCGCCGAGGTCTGCGTACCTTGTACCAGCGTGGTAGCGCGGATGCGCGAGACAATCCAGATCGCGTTCGACTTCAGATAGGTGTAGGTAAAGTTTGCCACACCGTTGGCATCGGTCGTTACCGTTGCAGGCAGCGTACCTGCAGCCGAGTTGGACGGCAGCAGCGAGGAGCGACCCGCGGTCACCGAGGTCACCGAAGACGGCAGGTATTCCGTCGTGGTGGACGATGCCGGGTGGTACGGATACACGCTCAGCAGGCCCAGTTGTGTGAACGAAACG
The DNA here is from genome assembly GCF_054652575.1 of Silvimonas sp. JCM 19000. Classification (NCBI taxonomy): domain Bacteria; kingdom Pseudomonadati; phylum Pseudomonadota; class Betaproteobacteria; order Neisseriales; family Chitinibacteraceae; genus Silvimonas; species Silvimonas sp. JCM 19000. Next base: position 281,651 of record NZ_BAAIHC010000003.1, read on the forward strand.
TCATCCAGGCGCTGCAGGTAGCCAATTTCGCCAGCATCTGCGGTCAGGTTTTCGTTGATATCTTCGTTCGCAAACGTCATGTCCGGTGGGCCACACGCAGCTCCGATGGAATAAGCGATCGGCCACACCGACAGCGAAACCTTGGTGTTGGCAACCGGGTTACCGTTCGAGTCAGCAACAATCACCGACATCGGCAACTGGTATGCCGTCTGGTCCGTGTTCTGGCCAATCTGGCTGGACTGACCAATCGAAACCGAACCGGCGGTACCACCGATCACGATATTGGCGGGCGTCACGCTGGTCTTTTGCGTGCCATCCGGCAGCAAAGCGGTCGCAGTGATCGCAATAGGCACACCTTGGGTGGTTGGCAGCGAACCCGAAGTAAAGGTCGCGGTCGCCTGGCCCAGCGGTGAACTGCTGGTGATCACCACTTGCGGCGAAATCGCTTCGCCACCATTGGGCTGACCCGTCATGGTGAAGGCAACCGGCACGCCTGCAATGCCTTGGCCGTTGATATCGGTGACCATGGCCGTCAGGGTGGACGTATTCGCCTGGCTGCCGGTCGTGGGTGCCAATACCGCCGGCAGGGCCTGGATGACGACCTTGTTGGTTTGCGAGACCGGCGCGCTGACTGCAACCGTTACGCTAGCCGTGGTACTCGGATTGGACGCGTCGTACGCAGTGATGGTGGCTACGCCGCCCGCATCAGACTGGAACACGACCGAGGCAAGGTGGCTGCTGTTTACGGTTGCTTGAGTAAATGCAACCGAGCTGCCATTCACGATGAAGTGGCCTGTCGTGGTCACGAACTGCACTGCCGTGGAGTTCGGCGCCTTCACCGTCACCGTGAGCGGCGTGCTGGTCAGCAACGCGCTCTGGCTGGTGGCCGGAGAGGTGAACGAGAACGACGAGGTATCGCCGATCGTCAACGTCAACGCCGATGTTGCGCTCAATGCAGACATGCTGACATTGGCCGCACCTGCACCCGCGCCAGTCACGGTGATCCGGGCAATACCCGAAGCATCGGTCACTGCCGAGGTGGCGCTCAGTCCAACAGAACCCGCACCCGTCGTCGAGAAGCTCACAGTCGCGCCCGAAATAGCCGCGCCGGTGCCATCTACCACGGTAGCGTCCACTTCTTCGCTCGCGCCCGAGGCCAGCACCAGGCCGTTTACAGCCGTGGGCGTGATCTTGGTGCCACTGATTACGATCGCGGTGCTCGCGGTCGAAGTGCCATTAGTAAACGTAATCCCCTGGGTACGGTTATTGCGATCCGAGCCCGGGTTAAATGTAAATGTCGCCTTGCCGTCGGTACCCGTGACAATTGCGCTGCTGCTCAGGATGCCGCTGGAAGCGGATGCAATGATCGTTGCACCTGGCAGTACGGCATTGTTTGCGTCCAGCGCGGTTACAGTCAGGGTCGCCACATCAGTAGAACCGGTTTTGAGGCTGGTCTTGTCCGTGTTAACGATCAGGCTGGTCGCTACGATGGGCGTAGCAGTCGGCGTTGGCGTCGTGGTTGTAGTACCGCCACCATTAAAAAGTGTGCTGCCATCGGAGCCGCCACCGCAGCCGGCTAACACCAGCATTGCGGCCGTGGTCAGCGCCAGGCCAGAGGCGCGGAGTGCTTTCGCGCCGGACAAATTGATCATGTTGCTCCCCTGATTACTGGATAGGTACGCGGCTCTACAAATTCGCGTGAAAGCCTTACGGAATGTTTGTAAACATTTCCGACGTATCAGAATTAAACGATATAGCGGTCAATTCTGGCAATCATTGAAATCTTGCTTGTGTCGAATTTGGTAACGGGGTTACAGCACGGCGTAAGCGGCTACGCGGGTTGCGGCCTGGCAGCATGGCAATGCCGCGCGTATATCGGTGACAAGAGGCAAACGCGGCGATAAGGCGCAAACAAAGAGAAGCTATGGCGAGTTAAAGCGGGATAAATGCAGACGGGTAAAGCGGGGATGAAAAACAGCAGTAGAAAAACAAAAAAGCCGATCAACAGATGCTGATCGGCTTTAATGTTTTTAATTCTGGTGGCCAGTCGCGGAATCGAACCACGGACACGCGGATTTTCAATCCGCTGCTCTACCAACTGAGCTAACTGGCCTTCGAGAGGACCGAATTAAACACTATGCCGATTTGGGTGTCAACACTCTCTCGAAAAAAAATTGAAATTAATGTTCGAGCGACGATTTGTTCGTCTTGCATATATATAACGCGCGCGAGCGCGTCGTGGGCGGGGATATCGAGCAAGCGGAATCGGGTGGGCAGGGTCCAATTGGATAGGTAGAAGCCGAAAGTGGCGGGCTTGGCGTGCTATATCGGCGATTCGAAGATTGATAATCGCACCTGAATTAGCTGTATCAACGCGGGTATAAAGAAATCTTCCAGGAAAATATGCCGACAAATCAGTCTCTTGTTATTTTTTATGGGGTGCGGGGATAAAAAGGTTTGACACAAAAGAAGCCGTTCGCCATAATGCCGTTCTCGTTCAGGAGGGATTCCCGAGTGGCCAAAGGGATCAGACTGTAAATCTGACGGCTCCGCCTTCGAAGGTTCGAATCCTTCTCCCTCCACCAAATACGCGGTCGTGAAGAGTAATCTTCTCCGCTGGCCAGTAAGTGCAGCGTGATCAGAAGTAAATTGAATAGTCGTTGTACGGCTCCAAGCGGGTGTAGCTCAATGGTAGAGCAGAAGCCTTCCAAGCTTACGACGAGGGTTCGATTCCCTTCACCCGCTCCAGATGCGCTGATGTAGCTCAGGGGTAGAGCACTCCCTTGGTAAGGGAGAGGTCGTGGGTTCAATTCCCACCATCAGCTCCATAATTCGCTGGCATATTTCAAGTTCTCGAGAAGGAAATATCATGGCTAAAGAAAAATTTGCGCGGACGAAA